>JAIOQJ010000450.1 GCA_021413475.1 Planctomycetota bacterium
CCTGTTATCAGCAAATGGCGCAAATCCCGTGCCGCTCGAATGGCAAAAGCCCATAAAAATCGTAAAAGTTGTGTATAAATGACAGCCTTCCTTGGCCGTCCGTATCGCTCAAGACGGCCAAGAAAGGCCGTCCTACGAAGAGGAATGTTCACCTGATCGAAGGACGGTTTCATGGCCATCTCTCTGCGCCGTCGTATTTTCCTCACGCTCGCTCCGCTCGTCTTTCTCGTGGCCGTTCTGGGCGTCTTTGGTTTGCCGTTGCTGTTTCACACGGGCTATCGCATTGATGAAATTCTCAAGGAGAATTTCATCAGTGTACAAGCAATGCACCGTCTGAATGAAGCATTGGAACGGATCGATTCCTCCCTTTACCTTGACTTGGTCAACCGCGAGGAGTCAAACATCGCGGCCTTCGACCTTCATTGGCAGGAATTCGAGGTACAGTTTCGTATCGAGGCAAGCAACATCACCATTCATCCCACTGAAGATCAACTCTTCGAGAAACTGCGGACACTCAAGGACGCCTATCACCAACGCGGTAAAGCCTTTCTGCAATCTTCGGAGCTGCCTGAAAAACGCAAGGTGGAGTTCTTCGGCGAGACCAAGAACCCCGGCCTGCGCGGTCAATATCGCGACCTCAAACAGTCGGCCGACGAGATCCTCCGCCTCAATCAAGCCAATATGGAACTCGCTCGTGACGAAGCACGAGCCTCCGCACGAAAGACGTTCATCGGTTTTGCCGCTGGACTGGGGGTGCTCTGTTTGTTGATCGGCCTGCTCGCCTATCAGCTTCTCCTTTCGATCCTGACGCCGATTCGCGAAGTGACGGCCGCCGCCCAGGAGATTGGCGCGGGTCGGCTCGATCACACGGTCCCCGTTTTTCGCACCGATGAACTCGGCCAGCTCGCGGCGGCCTTCAACACCATGACCCAGCAGCTTCGCCAGTTTCGGCAATCGAATACGGCTCGCTTATTGAGGGCCCAGCAAACCGCGCAAGCGTCGATCGATTCGTTTTCCGATCCGGTGCTGGTCGTCGATCCTGAAGGTCGTGTCGAACTCGCCAACCCGGCGGCTCGCGTCGTTTTCGGCGTGATTCCCTCCACGGAGACAACGCCCGCTCTCGCTTGGTCTCCCCCCGCGTTGTTGGTCGAACCGTTGCGAATCGCCCTGCAACAACAAAAGCCCTTTCTGGCGGAATCGTTCGATCAGGCCGTCAATTTTCAAGTTGGCGGCGAGGAGCGTGCCTATCTCCCGCAAGTGCGACCGATTCGCGCAACGTCGGGGGACACGCTCGGTGCCGCGATTCTGCTGAACGACGTCACCCGCTTTCGTCTGCTCGATCGCTTCAAGACCGATCTGGTTGCCACGGTCAGCCATGAACTGAAAACGCCGTTGACTGGCATCCGACTGGCCGTGCATGTTCTGCTCGAAGAGAAAATCGGACCGCTGGAACCGAAGCAACTCGAACTCTTGCTCGATACCCGTGAGAACACAGAGCGCCTTTTGAGAATGATCGAAGCACTGCTGGCAATGGCCCGACTCGAGCATGGCGATCGCTTGAATCTTCAACCCGAAGCTCCAGCGTCGCTCCTGCGAGAAGCGGCCGAGTCAATTGCTAGCCGGGCCGAGGATAAGCATATTCAGGTTCATGTCGATGCATCCGACGCTTTGCCCGCGATCGGGATCGATTCAGTTCGATTTCGCCATGCGCTCGGCAATTTGCTCGACAATGCCCTGATTTACACGCCGGCGGGTGGAAAGATCACTCTCTCTTCTCAGGTTCAAGTAGACGGCCGTCTGCGCATTTCCGTCGCCGACACAGGCATCGGCATCGCCGAGGAGTCGCTGCCGCACGTCTTCGACAAGTTTTACCGCGTGCCGGGCCAAGAGCATCCACCCGGTACCGGCTTGGGCCTGGCTATCACGCGCGAGATCATCCTCGCACACGGCGGCACCATCACCGTCGAGAGCGAAACCGGGCATGGTTCGACGTTCCATATTTCCTTGCCGCTCTGGAGGGGACCTGCGTGAACCCCGAATCTGACACCCGTCCTCGACCAGAACAGTTCCTCTCGCTGATTCGCAGCCAGCGGCGTGGGCGTCTGAAAATCTATCTCGGTTTCGCGCCGGGCGTCGGCAAGACCTACGAAATGCTGCAAGAGGGGCAAAGGCTCAAACGGCAAGGGATTGATGTCGTGATTGGCATCGTCGAGACGCATGGTCGTGCCGATACGGCGGCCCTGATCGGCGATCTCGAATTTGTTCCCGCTCGTAGGATCGAATATCGTGGCGTCGTGCTCGAAGAACTGGATCTCGACGCCCTTCTTAAACGCCGGCCCGATGTTGCTCTGGTAGACGAACTCGCGCACACTAACGCCCCGGGTAGTCGGAACGCCAAACGCTATCTCGATGTTCGCGAATTGATCGATGCCGGCATTCATGTCATCACGACCATGAACGTCCAACATCTGGAGAGCCTTTACGATCAAATCGAGGGCTTCACGGGCGTCAAAGTGAAAGAACGCGTCCCCGACTGGGTGCTGCACGAGGCCGACCAGATCGTCAACGTCGATCTCCCGGCCGAGGATTTGCAGGAACGGATGCGTGCGGGGAAAGTCTACCCGGCCGAGCGCGCGACCCGTGCCCTGGATAACTTCTTCACGGAAGGGAACTTGACGCGCTTGCGCGAAATCGCCCTCGAAGAGATCGCCGCCGCCCTCGATCGCGGCCGACAAGAACGTGGCCCGGAGCAAGCAGGCGGTTCGGAGCGGATCATGGTCTGCCTCAGTTCCGGCAGCCCGAATGCCCAGCGGTTGCTGCGCAAAGGCGCACGGCTGGCAGACCGTTTCCACGCTCCCTGGTATGCCGTCTATATTCGCACGCCGCGGGAACGCCTGGAGAAAGTCGATGCCAGCACCCAACGGCGCATCAGCGACTCGCTCGAAGTCGCCCAGCAACTCGGCGGTATCCCCATGCCGTTCGAGGGAAGTGACTTTGCGAGCGCCGTCGCCCATTTCGTTCACGAGTACGGCATCACGCACATCGTCCTCGGCCGCACCCGCCGCCCCTGGTACCGCCGCTGGTTCGGCCAATCGCCGCTCGACTTGATCCTGAACGCGGTACCGGGGGTGGATTTGTTGGTGGTGGAAACGACGTAGGGGTCAGGCGTCCGTAAGAGGAGTTGGCAGCAATTCTCGCACAATGAGTCTACGCTGACCCCTTACCCCCGACCCATGTGCATTTTCTTGTTGACACCCATTGTCCATTTGCTCTAATTCCATCCGACACTAACTTTGCTCGCAACTCTCGATTTCGAAGGTGTTTCGCCATGATCCGCCCGGTCGTCCTGTCCATGCTGTGGACTTCCACAGCCTACCATCGCGAAGTCTTCCCAACTGAAATGCCTGCGATTGCCATCGAGCCACGCACAATGCGTGTATTCGTTATTTACTTTTGCCTTTTTCCTTTCGCACAGGGGTTCGGTCATGACCTGGAAAAAATGGGCTTGGTACATCGTCGCTGGCTTGCTTGTCACCGGAGTGATCGTTCTGGTGGTCATCCCTGACGCCCGCAAGACCCTATGGAAGAATGCGTTCGGGTCGGATGAACTCGGTCACTACACGGCCGAGTACACATGGTTGGCCAACCAGATGGCCCATGCCATGATGGGCTTCTTCATCATCGTCTGCTGGGGATCGTATGTGTTCACCTTGCAGAATTCGACGACGACGGTGTTCGAGCTTCGCTTTTCCCGGTGGCTGCGTTTCCGCCGTGCGGACGTGCTGATGTTCTGGCCTTTTCTGTTCATCATTCTCAAGGAAATCGTCGATGTTGTGTCGGATTATTCGAAGTACAGCGATGCTGCGGTGCCGACGGGATTCGGAAATCTGGTACTCGACAGCGTCATGGACATTTCGTGCTGGTATCTGGGAATGTTCCTGGCGCTATTCGTTCTCAGCATCTTCGTCGATGGCCAAGGCTACCGCATCCCCGCGGCCATCGCCATGCTGTTCGTGTGTCTGGCCGTCGTCGTTTGGCATGGCAAAATTTGGATCAATGAAAAGCGAACATTCGACGCTTCCGATCTGCCGATGAACTACGAACGGCTGGTCCTGATCACCGCCCGCTGGGAAGATCAGGCGACAAGAGATACCGACAAATTGCCGCATCCATTTCCGGACGACAAGAAGGAACACCAGTTGAATTTGATTCGTGACATCCGAAAGAATGCCGACAGTGGGGAGACTACCGGACGCAAGCCCTACGTGATCTTCGGTGGCGATCCGCGTGAACGAACGCGTCTCGCGGTCTCGCTAGGGTGCGAGTACGCGTTTCATCTCCGCTATGGCGATTGGTCGCCAAAAAAGGAGGACCTGGTGCGCGTGGTCTATACCACCGCGGCCCGAGCAATCGATCTGCCGGAATCGATTTCCGGCTACGCGAAGGGAAAACTCGATTGCGTCATTATCAACGACATCAACGTCACGATCGACCCGCCCCTCGAACTAATAGTGATGGCCACCGAAAGATATCCCGCCCTCAAACAACACTTCAGTCCGACGATAAAGCAGAAATTCAATTTGCTCGCGAACGATGAGACTTTGCCGCCCAAGGAGCGGATTCTCTTCGCGAAGTTTAGTGGTATCGCTCTCCCGGATCAGCAATGGCGTTTGCTCCACAACTTGACCGGCACCTCCGCCGATGGATTCGACCCCAAGATCGATCTGCGAAAAGCCGATCTCGATGATACGAAGCTCGCATTGTCCAAAGCGAAAGAGAAGCTGCCGCCGCGCGAGCAAAAAGTTACCGAGAAGCGGAACAACGCATTCGCGAAAATTCAGTCGGCACTCACTGAAGCGGAGCACAGCATCACGACGATCTGGGTGCTTTCCGGACTTCCCGAAGACCCGAACGAAGCACCGGACGCCAAGGAAACGTGGCTGTACATCATCGCGTATCTGACCGGAATCGACCGAACGGAACTCGACAAGAACTTGATTGAATTCCGGCCCATTACGCCCGCCCCCAAACCAAAGCCAATCTCACAGAAGTGACCCACAGGATACACTCTCATGTATAATGGTTGTTCCGGAATTGAACTCGAAAGAACTTCGTGACGGAATTCAACGCATGAATACTGGCAAAACGTTCCATTCGTTCTCCTTGGTATTGACCTTCATCGCACTGGCCGGTTCGCCGTTGAGCGGCCAAGACCTCAGCCAGTGGACCCCTCATCCCAGTGATTGGAAAGGCTCCGCTGTCGCCGACGGCAAGGCACCCCTCACCTCTGAAAAGTGGAGCTATTTGCGCTCGCCCGACGATTATACCCACGTCGAACTTTCCGCGAACGTCACCATCGCCGAGGCCGCGAAGCAGTTTCGCTTCTTTGGCCAATCGTGGAGCGCCTGGCCCGACCCCACCTTCGGCGATGCCGGCTTCGAAGCGGCATTACTCTTGCGAGCGGATGAGAGGAACGGCTATCGTGTGCAGATTTCGCATAAGTACCAGGTCGTCGCGCTCGTGAAATACCCCGAGGGCGGCTACGTGCGGGTTGTGCCGTGTGCTATCAAGCTCAACGAGCCGCACGCGATTCGTGCCACGGTGAACGGCGAGCACGTCATCGTCAGCATCGATGGCGCTGAGAAGATCCATTATGTCGACGCATCTCAGCCTCTCGAAAAAGGGGCCGTCGGCATCGGCACCAGCAGTTCCGCCAAGGTCACTTTCAGTCAGGTGGCCGTGAAGGCGGAGAAAAAGAAACTACCGACCATCGAGCCCGTTCCGCACACGCCCAAGTTTTCCGTGCGGAAATTCCTGGGTGATCGGCAGTGGGTCTTCGACGGCGACGAACCGATCCTGCAATTGCACCATAAGGGCGATCCGAGTTGTTTCGCGAAACTGACACCGGGTTACAAGCCGCAACTGACGTTCGATTCGCACTGGGGCATCGAAAACCAGGGTGCCTTTCCTGATGGAGCGAACAAGTGGACCGAACCGACCGTCAAGGGCAGCGGCGAAACTCTGACGGCATCGTGGTCGGCCCGTAACGTCAAAGACCGCTTCACCACACGGAGCACGATGATCGTCGGCTACGACACGCGCCGTGGCACATATACGTTCGACGTCGATAGCGAGCTCGAAGTTCTCCCCGGCGAGCCGTTCCACTTCCGCTACGGCTTCGATTTTGAACATCACACTCCGCTCGATCCGTTTCGCTGGCAGTACTTGATCGCGAAAAAGAAAGGCGGCGAACTCTACCATCGTCCCGTCTACCCGATCGATCCCGGCCCGCAGAACGATCTCGATCAACAGAGCGGCGTGCGCGTCTGGTACGGCCGGCACGCGGAGAAGATGCGGATCGCGCCGGCGATTGAGTATTCCATCGGCGACGTCGGCAAGCGCAAGCTCAACACGGCCGTCTGTGCCGCCTTTTACGACACGGGTGTGTCGTTCGAACCGGAGACGTCCGCACCCGGCACCAAGATCCGCGTCAACTATCGCTACACCGGCTACCCGGCCGCGGAGGCCGACAAGCTCTTCAAACAGTCGAAGATCTACGACGCCCCAACGCTGGACCCGAAGCACCACTACATCTTCGCGGACGAATGGCCGAAGCTCACCTTCGGCAAATTCGTGCCGATGAGCGAAACGTGGATCTACGGCCGCACGCCCTTCATGACGGCCCACAACACACGGCCGACCTACGAACTGGAGAAGAATTGCGGGGCCGGCAGCGGCTTCGCGATGAAACTCGGCCCCGCGTCGTTCGGCAAGGCGAACCTGCCCCTTGCCGCGCCGCTAGCCAAGGGAAATTACGCGGTGACTGCGCTGGTGAAATCGGTGAACGCTCATGGGCCCGGGGGACGCATCGAACTCGAAATCAAACAGGCCAAGACCGCGAAGACGTTGGCCGAAGTAAAGCACTTCGTTGGCAACGGCAGCTTCGACTGGAAACGGCAGGGCTTTGTATTCGCCGTGCCCGACGAGGGGGCCACTCTGGCGGTCGCGTTTGGCAATGCCGGCACAGGTGAGATGTTGGTAACTGACGTCGAGTTTCGGCTTTTGAAGGATGGCGAACCGTTGCCCGCGGGGGTCGCCGCAAAGGCGAACGACAAACCGCCCGTTTACGTGGCCGCCCCCAGTGGGGCGATTGCCGACTATCGGATGGAGGAAGGCAATGGCCACCACGTTCTGAACTATGCCGGCGGCAGCCATCTCGATCTGGCGAATCTCGATTGGGTCGTCGATTCGGGACGCCCGGCCCTGAAGTTCGCGGATAACACCACCGGCCGAAAGGATTTCCGGATCGATAGCCAACTGAATCGAAGTTACCTGAGCAACCCCGGTTATGCGGAACGTGCCACGGTGCCGGCAGCCGTCTCCGGCCATCACGGCGGCGGCGAAGCGATGAAAGGCCTGACACTTGCCGCCTGGATCAAACCCGCGGCCGAAATGGGCAAAAGCTCGCATGGCGGCCGAGGCGATATCATCGGTTACGGGGCCCGGCGTTTCATCCTTAGCCTGCACGGCCAGAAGGCTCCGTATCAACTTGCCGCACGCATCAACGTCAACGACACCATCCCGTCGGATACGAAACTCGAAGCGGACCGTTGGTATCACGTCGCCATGACGGCCGAGCCCGCCGACGGCCAGTGGCGCGTGCGTCTTTACGTCGATGGCAAAGCCGTGGGTGAAGGGATGACGAAGAAATTCCCCGCGGACAGCGCGATCGTTCCGTCTCTGGTCCTGGGCGTCGAGATTTTCTATTTTCATGACGCGTTCTATCGCGGCCTGATCGGGCGGACTTTGGTATTCAATCGGACGTTGAAGCCGGAAGAGATCGCGGGGTTGGCGAAGTGACCCCAAAGAGTGAATTGCAAAACGCCCTGAATGTGTTGCAAATCGCGGGAAATGGATTGCAAAATGACCCGAATGCGTTGCAAAAACGCGGAATTCATTGCAGATGGGTGTGCCAAATTCCTGCAATGAAATGGAAGATGGCTCAGCCAGTCAATTTATTGGATCGATTCCAAACTTCGTCAAATTACCCTTACTTGAGCGGGGAGCGATCCTCAGCCCCCTTCCCCGCCTGAAACATCCAATACAGAATCGTCTTAATCTCAAACGGCTTCAAATCGGGCTTTAGCGATAGCAAACGTGCCGCAATGCCGGCGAGGTGCGGCGTCGCCCAACTGGTGGCCGGTTCCTGGCTGAACGGCCCAAGATAACCGCGGCTGTGAGCCTGGAATTCGACAGTCTCTCGCAATAAATACGCGAACTGGAGCGGGTCGGCGAATAGGGCCTTGTCCACCGAAATCAGCGGCGGGGCGAACGCGGCCGGAAAGCTGCGTGTGATTGGGTGTTCGTTGTGTGCGGCTGCGAAGATCAGCACGTCCTTGTAGTAGGCGTCCTCGATCGCTTTCTGAAACTGAATTCGCTTCTGCACGGGTTGCAGCCGATGTTCGGGTACGCCCAGCGACAGGTTGATGATCTTGCACTTCCAGACGTCGATCGCGTAGCGCAGCGAACGGATCACTGTTTCGACTTCCGAGGTGCCAGCGGGGCCGAAGACGTCGGCCGAGAAAAGATGGGCTTTGGGAGCGATCCGCAAGATAATGTCGGCCACCGTGGTGCCGTGCGGCGATGATTGCTTGCCTTCGTACGGTCGTGGTTCCAAGGAATCGTTTCGGAAAATGGCCCCATCGATCACGGGCGGATCGAGCCCCTCCTCGCGAAAGCGATTTTCGATCACGGAGCGTTCGACTCCCGAATCGATCAAGCCGATACGAACGCCCTCTCCGGTCGCCCGTGGGTCGAGCAGCAAGCGATCGGGCGTCAGGAGTTTGAAGAGATCGTCGAACACGGTACGGGATTCGTCCATCGGGTGATTCACGCTTTCTTCTCATCCCGGGATGACGAACCGGGACCTGGAATCACCCGCCGATCATCTCATCCAGAAGACGGCGCAGACTTTCGACCATCGCGACACAATGTTTCACGGCCGCGGGGCCATGCCGAAGAGCCAGCACACGTACGGCCTCGGCCAGTCGGATTGACGTTTCCGCGTCCATCAGGCTCGTGCCGGACGACCGAAGCCCTTCCTTGAGTCGATCGAGCACCGCGGCGGATGGGGGCGCTTCGGGACGCGAGTCCACAATCTCCGGGAGCGAATCCGCGATCGAGGAGCCGGCCCGCAGGGCTTCTTCGACCGCGTCGAAAAGCGTGCGATGCGTCTGCCGTTCCGCCAGGGCCTGACGAATTAACTCGGAACCGAAATCGGCGGCGGCCGCGACGATTCGGCGATCTTCTTCCGTGAAATCTTGCCCGTTGGCCCGATCGAACAGTTCAAGGACGACGAGCGTCCCGGCACCGACGGGCATCGGTGCTGCGAGAGCATTACGGCGGCCTGCTTCGAACGGCAGCAACTCGATCGAACCTGCCGCGGCCGAGGCGAGTCGATTCATCACCGACGCTTCCTGCATCGACGCAACGCTGGCCGCCAATGAGCGGGAGAACGGAACGAGCAGCGGTGGGAGTGGTTCGCCCTGATGATCGTAGGCCCGGAAAATTTCGACGCCGTTGGTATCGACGTGATGGGCCAGCAGCACGCCCGAGTCCGCTTGCGTGGTGCGCAGTAGAAACTGGAACAAACTCTTGATGGCCTGGGGCAACGGCACCGGGTCGTTCATGGCGGCCGATGCACGTACCAGTGGCAGGACTTTGTCTACCGCTTCGCGGAACTGGAGCAACCCGCGCGTGAACTGCCGTTGTCGTTTGGCCGGGATGATCCGTTCCAGTTGCCGGCGAACGGCGGCGAGGAAAGTTTCGCGATTCAGGTCCTGATTCTTGTCGAGGTAGTCGCGCACGCCCATCCGCAAGGCGTCCAGCGGCGTCGCCTGATGGGCGAAACCGGTCACCATGATGGCAACGATGTCGGGATGAAACTCGACGAGATCCTCGAGCAGCGACAGCCCATCGGAGCCGGTGCCGAGGTTCCAGTCGAGGATGGCCAGATCAATGGCATGTTGATTGGCGTGAAGCAGTGCCGACTCGGCATCGGCAACCGAGTGGATCTCGCAACCGAGACCGCTGGTCGACAGCCAGTCGTGGAACGTCCGGCGGACGGACTCTTCATCATCGACGATCAAAATCGATTCAGCCATGTTGACACGTGGTTTGGTAGGCTTGCCACGCTTCCCCAAAATGTCCGTGAATTAAGTGTAGCACGGCAAGCCAGCGAGCAACATCCGGACCGGGTCGAAGTTCGTTGGCGTGCCGTGCGGACGTGTAGGCTTCTGTATATTTACCCGCCGCGAACGAACGCTGGGCGTCGCCGAGGGTTTGGGCCCGTTGCTCCTCGATCGTGAAAAGCATGGTGAGATCGGCCTTGCACCGGCGGCACGCCGGGCCGGCGTCGTTCTCGGCTTTGCAGACAGGGCAAGGTAGGGGCATAGATGTTCCAGATTTAGAGTGGCGAGCCGAGCGGCGTGAGCCGCCGGGTGA
>JAIOQJ010000451.1 GCA_021413475.1 Planctomycetota bacterium
CGGCGTCGATTCGGCCTAGAGCGGCAAACTGCGAGAAGCCCGGCATGCCGGCCAGCTTGCGAATGTCCTCGCCGCCCCAGCCCGCGAAATCACGTTTCGGGTTGTAGTCCTGGATTTTCAGCGACACTTTCAGCCGCTGGATGCGAGCCGTCTTCTTGTGGAGATCGTCCTTGTTACCATCGACCATGCAGGGCACTAATACTTCCTTGCCCGCCAACATTTCCGCAATGATGGCCGGCAGTTTCTCGGGCTTGCCCGCAAAGCTACGGAGCAAGAACGGCTCGCCGTGCGACATGCCCCACCATTCACCTTGGGCGTAGGCCTGGTACCAGTTTAAGCCGGTGCAAGTTTCACTCGCACCACCGCTATAGAAGAAGACAGCCATCTTGCCAGGCTCGGCCCAGTTCATGATCTCCTTGATCTCGCCCGCCTTCAGTTCCTGCTTGATGGTGTGCTTGATCACCTCGGTCGGGTGCTTCCCCTTGATGTCCTGTATTTTCTGGTAAATGATCAGGTTTTGAGTTTTGTCGACTTTCGTCACCTGCATCAGGCAGATAGTGGTCGCCTGCGAGACGACCGCACCAAACGACATTGGGGCCTCGACGTAGGCTCGCGCGGGGGCGACGAACAGTAGCGAGAACAACGCACTGGCGGTCAAGATTCGGCGCATCGTGATCTCCCTCTTTCGTTCGGAGTAGGACGGCCTTCCAAGGCCCTTTTACCTCGTAGCCGAATTCGCAAGAATTCGGGTCTTTGCGCGTCAACTCCCGAATTCTTGCGAATACGGCTACCAATCCGATTACTTCTTCAGTTCATCCAAGCGTTTCTGGGCGACTTTGGCCCATTCGCTTTGCGGGTGGTCCTTGATGACGCGACGGAGCAAGCGTTCCGCCTGTTCCGGCTTCTTGTCTTCAATCAACGCCCGCGCGGCTTCGGCGAGGGCGGCGGCGTTCAACTCGGGGAAGTCAAACGTGTAGGGCACCACCAACAACGATGTCGCGGCTTCGGCGTAACGCTTTTGCTCCAGGCGGCAGAGGCCGATTTGAATATGCGCCCGTGCCGCCAACTCGCTCGTCGTATTGGCGATCACCGCGTTATAAGCGACCACGGCCGGATCATAATTACCAGCGTTCTGCAAGGCCCAACCTTGGCCGAAGCGAGCCTCGTGTACCCACGGACTATTGGGAGCGCGTTGTTGAAGTAGGAGCATCGCCTGTTGCGACGGTTCCCATTGCTTCATCGCCGCGTACGCTTGGCCAAGCCGTAAGAAGGCTCGATCGCTAAGGCCCTGGATGTTCTGAAACTCCGGCTTGTCGCGGAATACCAGGAAGCGAGCGATTGCCTTGTCGGTTTCGCCGAGTTCAAGAAGGCACTCGCCGGCCCGATACTGCCCCTGGGCAACAAGCGGCGATTTCGGGTTGTCGGCCACGACCAGGAGTTTTTCCAGCGCCTCGCGATGCATCTTCTTGGCCGAAAGACAGGCACCGAGTCGAATGCGGATACGGTCGAGCAGTTCATTGGAAGGGATTTTGTTGTCGTTCGGTTCCTTGTCGAGAGCATCCTTCAATAACTTGATGGCCGGGTCGTACTCCTCTCGCTCGGACTGCATTTCCGCCAGTTCGAAGCGAGCTTCGATGGCCAGCAGCGTGTCGGCGAAGCTGGAGATCAGGATCCCATAGGCGTTTCGCGACTTGGTCTCGGATGGTTGCAACGGTACCAGCGCCCGAGCAATCTCCGGCAGCGGAACCGGCGGGGCCTTGGTTCCCGGGGCTGCATTTTTGTCGGCCTCGGCTTGAAGTTGCTTCTGTTTCTCAAGCTGGAGTTTACCGCGAGCGACGGCAACTTCCTGTTCGGCAAGCTGCCGCCAGGTCCAGGCCGCTTCGTAGAACAGGCGGGCGCGGGCTTCGTGATCGGGCAGTTTCTCGCGGAATTCCTCGCCTTTCGTCTGCATCGATTGGGCGGTCTCGCTGAGAGCATTAATGCCGTTCGTGACGAGACCATTCGCGGCGTTCAACTGCTCGGGATTCAGTTTCGGCTTGGCCAGTTCCTTTCGGCCAGTTTCGATCGACTTGCGAATCTCTGCCAGACGGCACTGACCACCGCGCAGGACCGCTTCGACCGCCAGCGGTTTGCCCGGCACCAGTGTCGGAATCGAATCGAGTAAGGCGCGGGCCTCGGTCGGCTTGCCTGCTTCCTGAAGGCAAATGCCATGATGGAAGCGGAGCAACGCGGCCCGTTCCGGCTGTTCCTTGGTGAGTACCGGATCGTGGCGTTGGCGGGCGGCACTCAGAATGTTGGCCCCTTCTTCCGCCTTGTTCTGTTCGCGCAGGAGCGTCGCCAGTTGCAACACCGCGACAGGCGCGGCCGACGTCTGTTGCAGCGGGTCCTGTGTAAACTTACGGAGTTCGTTGATCGCTCCATTCTTGTCGCCCATGAAGGCGATACACTTGGCCCGTTCCATCACCGCCTGGGCACCTTGCGGTTCCTTGGGGAAGGCCTGGGCGAGTTTCTCGAAAGTCAATTTGGCGACATTCAGAGCCGTATTCCTTTCCTGCGGCACGGCAATCAGCACGCCGAGCCGCGTCTGACACACGCCCAGTTTGAGCATGGCATCGGCCACTTCAGGCCCTTTCGGGTTTGCACCAATGAACCCATCGAGGTTCTGGACCGCGAGTTGCAACTTCTCCTGCAACATGCCGACTTGCAACGCGTCCTCGGCCTTTGGAGGCGCGGAGCGGATCAGGCATTCGGCCAGCAAGTAGGGGGCGAGGCTCAGATCGCCAACGCGTTCCGCGAGCGGGATGTTCTCCAGGATCACTCGAGCTTCCTCGAATTCATTCCGCTTCAGATGGCACATCGCCAGCCCGTACCGGGCCAGGTGAACCCGTTCGAATTCGGGGTAGCGTTCCAATATCAACTTGTATCGCTTGGCCGTCTCCTCGAACATCTTGGCCAGTTCAGCGGCCTTGTTCGCCATGTCGGTCCGCTTCTCGGCGGCAAGGGCGGTGAAGTACGCATTTTCCGCCATGCGGAAGAGAATCAACGGCAGCAGCGGGCTTCGCGGGAAGTCCTTCTGGAACGTCGTGGCAACCTGATCGGATCGCGCAAAATCGCCCGCCAGATGCAACGCGGCGATGAGTCGTTGCGTCGTTTCCTCGATCCGCGCGGGGAGGATCTTCTCGGCGAGGATCTGATCGTACAGAGCGACCGCTTCCTTGTACTTCTGCGCGTGTTGGTGAACGTCGCCCAGTTCAAGCAGAATTTCGCCACGGCGAATCTTGGCGTCCGGATCGGTGGCCGCGAACTGGGCCGCCCGGTCGGAGGCTGTCCGAAGGGTCGTGATGGCGGTTTTCAATGCTGCTTCACGCGCGGCTGCATTCATCGCATCATTGGCGATGGCCAGGGCCTGGCCGGTTTGCGCCTTGCCCAGCCAGAACAGAATCTGGTCGGCCAGCTTCGGGTTCTTCTCGACTAGCGGCGCCAGCGTCGCGGCGGCCTCCGCGAATTGCTTGAGTTGCACCTGGCAAAAGCCGATCCGCAGGGCCGCATCAGGAAGGAACGGTGAGTTCGGATTATCCTTAGCGAAGGTCTGGAATCGCGTCAGGGCTTCGCCGAATTTCCCGGCTTCATAGAGCAAGCTGGCGGAAAAGAAAATCGAACCGGTGACGTGCTCGGGAAACGTTTTGGCGAGCGCTTCGAGCCGGGCCTTCTCAGCCGGATTGTTCTTGAAAAGGTCGGGCCGCTTGAGGGCCTCGATCGCTTCCTTCTTCTGCTTCTCGAAATCAGTACCGACCTGATCGTACATCGCCAGGGCTTTGTCGTTCTCCTCGGTGATCTGGTAGATACGGCCCATCAAGTAGCGAGCGTGCAGGCCGTTGATCGGATCGGCAAACGGTGCGAGCTGATTCAGCGACCGGCCGGCAACGAGATAATCCTGCAACTGAAACGCCGCGAAGCCGTGATAGTAAAGGCCAAGCGGCAGATAGCGGCTCTTGGCGAGAAGCGGATCTTTCGTGAATGCTTCGGCGGTTACTTTCGCTTCCTTCGGCTTGTTGAGCCGCAATTCCATCTCGGCCTGATCGCAACGAGCCCGGGCCGCCCAGTCGAGCTCCTTGGGAAGATCTTTGGCCATCTCCTTCGGCAATCTCGCGGTGAAGGCCGTGACCGCGGTGGCGAAGTGCTTGGCGGCTTCTCTCAATTTGTTCTCGGCTTGTACGAGGTGCTTCTGCTGCTCACCACCTTGCTTGGCGGCGGCCTGCGACAATTCGCTCAAGGCCTGCCCGCGTTGGGCGATTCCCATGTAGTAAACCGCGTACGGATGCTCGGGCAGGGCCGTGTTGCCTACAAGCTGATTGAGCGGCTCGATCGCCTTCTCGTAATTGCGGTCGGGACCATCGATCATGCAGACGGCCAGGCCGTAACGAGCCGCGTTTACCTGCGGCTGATTGGCGTATTTCTGGATGTATTCTTGATACTTGGTGATCGCGAAGGGGTAGTTGCCGTCATTCTGTGCCTTACGGGCCGCGTTGATAACTAGATCCGCCGCCTGCTCGGCTGGCACTTGCGCCTGAACGAGCGTCGAGTGTATTCCACTCGCCAGAAGCAGAAGAAAAACACCGCGAGCCATACGAAGCAACGTCACTTGGTGAGAGAGCATGGTGAGTGACTTCCCTGGTGAAAGATCGGTGATGTTGGTGGGCACTACACGTCAAAGCCAATGCAGAACACCTATCTTCACGTCTGACCACGTTCACGTCAACTATTGAAGTGTCGAGAACAGCAATTTTAACGATTGATCTGAATGGAACGGTTGTGCGAGTATGGACCTTATTCTTCATGGACGGCCAAGGAAAGCCGTCCTACGAAGCAAACTTCAGCCACTCGCACCGACGGCGACATCCTTCAAATCCGCCCTCGCCCCCTCGTAAGTCGTGGCAAATGCCCGAGCTCGCGGGTCGGGAGTTTCGCCCCAGCTTACGCAAGCCGCATCGTAGATCGCCGGCCACCAGTTTTCGTGCTGCGTCAGACCCTGATCGCGGACCTCGCGCCAGTTACTCAGAATCCGCGTCCAGCACTGGTCGCCATAATCGAGGGCCTTCTTGATATCACCGAATTGGGGAGTGTACCAACGGCGGCCGATCGCGGCGTGTAGAACCTCATCGGCCCAATCGTAATCCTGAATCGTCGCCATTAATGGAAAACCCGAGGCGATGCCAAGTTCCCATTCAAAGCGTTTACCGGTCCGCGTCATCAATCCCTGTTCGATGAAGTAAAGCACCGCGTGCCGTTCCATCGGCGTGCATTCGGTGTTCAATCGCAACGACCAGTTATGCGTGATGCGGACCTTCGTCCAGTCGACGCCGAGAGCGACGAAGCCGACCTCGCCCATCATGGCATGGCGAGCTTCATCCCAAAGCTGTCGGGTCATTTCAAGGTAGTAGCCCCAGGGTTTCTCTTTGGTTTGGGTGATAATGCTCGCCATCATCTCGGGCACGTCGATCTCGCGGATGCGTTTGTAAAGCATCATCAAGGCCTTGGGCTTGGCTGGCAGCGATTCGTCGTAGATGAAAGCTTCCGCGTTCACGCCTTGATTGTAAAGATCCTGAAACCGCTCGTCGCGCCGCGGTAGAGGGTCGTAGCAGTACGAAGTTTTCGAGTAGAACCGATCGGGCAATGGACATGCATCGGTCGCTGCGGCGAGCAATTCGTCGAGGCGAACCAACCAGTCGCTCAACGATTTTCGCTGTTCGGCATCAACCAACCGATCGATACAGCGTTTGCCGAAATCGATCATGTCGGCCAGTTCGAGCCGCGCGAAGCGCACGACGCGCACGCTCGGGGCATCGACGAGTTTATTGGTGTCGGAGAGGTGGCTGACCAAGGCAACATCGAGAGCCGGCAACGCTTTCTCGTATAGACCGACAAGAAGTTCAACGGTCGTCGGCGCAGCCAGGATCTCGTCGAAAAAGATCTCAAGCGCCGGATGCGGTACAGCTTCCAGTCCCAACGGCGGTTCCCGCATTTCCCCGACGCGTTTGCGCAACGCTTCAACGTGTTCCGTACAGAGGTAGGAGTGATGCGAAAAGCCGGTCTTCAGTTCATAAATCGGCTCGGCCGTGATCCGAGCCGTGAAGATTTCGTGCAGCCGTCTGAAGGCATAGTGAAATCGCTTCAACCGCGCCACGCAGGCTTCGATACCGAGGCCTGGGCGAGCGGCCTCCTCGTGCGTGCAAAGGCCAGCCAACGGCGGCAGGTCGCGGTAGGGGCGATAGGTGGTGGGAGAGATTGGGTTAGTCATGGGTGTTATTCTCGGATCGAAGAGGGCCGGGGTATTTTAGAACAAACACGGTTCGTCCGCGATCATAATTGAAATGCATCGATCGCCAAGTTTTGCTCTTTTCCCTCGCATATTCTGTCCGGTCCGATTCCGCTTCGCGATATTCTCTTCGTGGAGGTTATTTTCTTCGCGGGAGAGGCAAACTGATAAAATGTTAAGCTGGAAGAGAATCTCGTCCCAAGGGAGTGTCGCGTTGCCGGACGATGACCAGTTTCAAGATCTCATTCGGCGGGTCCGTAACCGCGACGAATCGGCCGCGACGGAATTGGTGCGCCGCTACGAATCGGCGATTCGCCGGGTGATTCGGATTCAGTTGCGCGACACGAGCATGCGGCGGGTTCTCGATTCGATGGACGTTTGCCAATCGGTGCTCTCCAGCTTCTTTGTTCGCACCGCGCTCGGCCAATACGAACTCGATACTCCCGATAAACTCCTGCATCTTTTGACCTCGATTGCTCGGAACAAGCTGACGAGCCAATTCAATCGCCTGCACGCCCAAAAACGCGACATGCGCCGCGACAATGCGGTGGAAGACGAGGCGGCGCGCGTGCCCGATTTGGCGTCCGATCCAAGCGCACAGGTTTCGGCGAAGGAATTGCTGGAAAAAGTTCGCGGACGCCTCAATGCGGAAGATCTTTATTTGGCGGAACAACGGGCTCTGGGTCGAAGCTGGAAAGAAATTGCCGAAGAAGTGGGCGGAACCGACGAGGCGCTGCGAAAACGATTGACCCGTGCCTTGAATCAAGTCATGACGGAGCTTGGGTTGGATGAATCGAGTACTGAATAATTCTGTCTCCAGCCTTTTGGACTCGCTGCTCGACCAGCAAGAGCAATCCTGGCGCCGCGGCGATCGGTCGAGTGTCGAAAGCCTTCTCCAGGTTTCCTCGCTGCCAGCCAGTTCCGACGCGATTCTCGATCTGATTTACAACGAAATCGTGCTGCGTGAGGAACTCGGCGAACGACCGACTCTCGAAGAATACGCGTCGCGTTACCCGGAACTCCGGGAAGATCTGCAGCTTCATTTCGACGTTCATCGGGTTCTCCAGGAGCAGATGCTGGGCGAGACGGCCCACCTGAACGACACGGAAATATCATCGGATTCAATCCCGTTGCCTTCGGAAACTGGGCCGACCCTCGCGGACTACGACATCATCGCCGAGCTTGGTCGCGGCGGCATGGGGGTCGTCTACAAAGCGCGTCACCGCAAACTCGATCGATTCGTCGCGCTCAAGATGATCGACCACGAACGCACGCCTTCCCCGCGAGCCTTGGCGAGATTTCGCGCGGAAGCCGAGACGATCGCTCGTATGCAGCATCCGAACATCGTGCAGATTTTTGAGATCGGCCAGGACAAGGGTTTCCCATTCCTCGCCCTGGAACTCGCGGAGAAAGGTACCCTCGCACAACGGCTGCAAGAATTGCCGTACACGCCGCAGGCCGCGGCCGAACTGATCGAGACTCTGGCTCGTTCCATTCACCACGCTCACGAGCATCGCATCATTCATCGGGACCTCAAGCCCGCGAACGTCCTGTTCACCCGTGACGGAGTTCCCAAGATCACCGATTTCGGTCTGGCCAAGCTCCTTGGAGATGACCTGGAAGTCCCCCGCGATGCGACTCGCAGCGGTGAACCGATCGGTACGCCTCGCTACATGTCTCCCGAACAAGCGGCCGGACGGACCAAGGACCTAAGTCCCGCCACCGACGTTTACGCACTGGGAACAATTCTCTACGAGTGTCTCACCGGTCAGGTTCCGTTCGTGTCGTCAAGCGCGCTCGAAACGATGGATAAGATTCGCTGCGACGAACCGACGTCCCTGCGAAAGCTCCAACGAGCAGTTCCGCGCGATCTCGAAACGATCTGCCTGAAGTGCCTCCAGAAACAATCGGCGAAACGATATTCAAGTGCCCTGGAACTGGCTGACGATTTAAGGCGATTCCTGGACGGAATGCCGATTCAGGCGTGCCCGACGCCGAGATGGCGGCACATCGCGATGTGGTCGCGAAGGCGCCCGACAGTTGCAACCCTCATTGCGGTGAGCATCGCGGCATTTTTCGCGACCACGATCATTCTCGGCGTGCAATGGCACGAGGAACAAAAGCGGGTGGCCGCCCTGCGCGACGAAGTCGGCGTGCTGATGAAAGAAGGCCGCGAAGCCGTCGAGTTACGAGACAACCGCACGGCCCAGGCGCGATTTCTGCGAGCGTGGTCGCTCGTCCTGGCAGAACCAGATCTGCACGATCAAGTCGCCCACGTTTCCGGCTGGCTCGACCACAGCCGCCGCGATGCCGAGCAGCAACGGTGGAAACTGAGGCAACCCCCGCTCCTGTTCGACGAACGCCGCGACGAGGCGTTCTTGCAAAGTGTCATTCTGGATCCGCAACGGAAAGAGTCCGTGCCGGCCGCCCGCGAGGCGATTCAGGCCGCGCTGGGTTTTACAATTGAAAACGATCCCGCCTGGGACCTGGAGCGTGAGCATCTCGTGCTACTGGACGTGAACCTCCTGTTGCGCGAGGGGGAACCGGCGCAGGCGCTCGCGATCATGGACCAAACGAAGAGAATATCGTCCCGGACCTGGCATGATCAGCGAGCAGTCTGTCTCGAGCGTCTGAATCGACCGGCGGAAGCCGAGCAGGCACGCCGTCGGGCCGAGGAATTCCCTCCCGATGCTATTTTCCAGATATTATTGAGCGGAATTGATCGGCTCTGGACTCGCGACATCCGCAAAGCCTTGAGCGATTTCGACCGTGTGCTGACCCTGGACCCCAATCACTTCGTCGCCCGCTTCTTTCTGGGTGTGTGCTATCTTCATTTGCAGCAACCCAGCGAGGCCAAGATTGCGCTCACCGCCTGCATTGCACAGCGCCCCCGTTTCGCGTGGAATTACCTTTTTCGGGGTGAAGCCTATTTGCAGTCGAAAGATCATCTGGCCGCGGCTCAGGATTTTCAAATAGCATCGGAGATGAGCCTTCCCGAAACGAGCCAAAGAGTTTTGGAACGACAATTGCTCAAACTAGGCGAATCTCTCACGGCATTGCCCCGGGCCGAGCAGGACGAGCTTTGGAATGAGAAAATTCAGACCGAGTCGGGGTTGGTTCGATTGCGTGACATCGTTACTTTTCAGCACTTGCAGCGATGAATTGCGACAAGAATGAGGGGCCGTCCGTGACGAAATGGACAAGACGGGGGATCAATAGCGACCGTGCGATCTTGACGCACTCCCCGTGTGCGGAATCGGCATCGAAGCATTCAGCTCTGCGTACTGAAAGCCGGGCACGCCCAGGCGTCACGCTGATCGAAATCCTGGTGGTGGTTGCGATTATTGGGATCTTGATTGGCCTTCTGTTACCTGCCATCCAAAACGCCCGCGAATCGGCCGCGAATGCTCGATGCCGGAGTAACCTTCGCAATATTGGCCTGGCTTGCAATGCCTTTCTCTCCGACTACGGCTTTTATCCTCGGAATACGGTCCGGCCGCGCGGAACCACGCCGATTGACGGACAACCATCCGGCAATCTGAGCGATTGGCATAGCGGAACCTACGAATCCTGGATCCGGCAGATCACGCCCTATATTGAAAGTTCCAACACCAAAACGCAAGATCCCATTCCAGTACTGGGATGTCCGTCCGATCCGCGGGGCCCCAACTACAAGCACCCCGCCTACGGTTTCACCTGGTATGTCGGGATCTATTCCAATCCCTCGAGCGAAAACAACGGCATTTTGATCGATGACTCTCGTTTGAAGAACGCGTTCACGATTGGGCCTTCCAATGTGACCGATGGTGCGACGAACACGATCATGCTTGGAGAACGACCCCCGCCGGGCGACGGTCAGTGGGGGTGGTGGGATAGTCGTTGTTGCAACATCGACACCAATTCCCCGGTTACAGGCGACACCTATCCCTATAGTTCAGGAAGAAGAGGAAATTGCCCAAAGGTGGCCACCTATCGACCAAGCAATTACGCGGACGATTGCGCGTTCAACGCGCTCTGGGCTTGCCATCCAAGAGGGGCGAATTTCTGTATGGGCGACGGCAGCGTCCGCACGATCACTTACGCGGCAGGCAATCGGGTCATTGGTGCCGGCACTATATTGGAAGCCCTGGCCTCTCGAGATGGCGGCGAGTCCAACGTTACCGATTATTGATTGGCGATCAATTTCGCTGCACCTTATCAATCCTCTGAATGTTTCACCTTCCTGCCCCCGCCCGATTTCTTTTCACTTTTTGTTTCTAATTCTGTCCGGTCCGTCGGCCGTTATCGATCTCCTGGTAACGGCGAATCTGCCACGGCGAGTGCCGAATGAATTCAGATTCGCCAAAATTGAGTTTCGCTCGAAACCGTAGGAGAACGTCAGATGTCCCGACAAGTCTTTGGAAGCTTGGCAGTCGCATTCGCCCTGGTTGCCGGCCTGGTTTCCTTCCCATCGTCGATCGAAGCAAGCGGTAACAAGAGTGCAACCGGTGGAGGAGGTGGCGGTGGCGGCGGCGGTGGTGGCGGTGGTGGCGGTGGCGGCACCGAGAAACCGATTATCGTCAAATATACGGGCTACATCACCGACATGCAGTTGACTCCGGACGGGATCGTCGTGACGATCGGCACCAGCTACTACAACACGGGCAAGGTCCTGGTGACGGCCGACACGCAAATCAAAGTGAACGGCGTCAACGCTTCGATCGAGGACATTGAAGTCGGCGACTGGATTGGTGTGGTCGCCTTATGGCCAGGCAATTTTGCGACCAAGATCGAAGCGATTGTCCTTCCATGAGAATGTCGAATTCGGATGCGAGCAAGGTCTGGGCGGGTCGCGAATCCTGGGAACGCTTCAACGAGTGCGTTACCTGGTGATTTGCGACCCACTTTCCATTTCTGACACAATTTCGGCTCGATAACTGTTTACCGAAGCCGCACAGAAGTGTGCGAAAGAGAATCAGATAAAAGCCGTCAGCGGCCTCGACGTATCTGTCGAAAACCGCGTCAATTCCGTTAAAACGGCCTCTTTTCTGAAGAAATCACTTTTTCCTCCGCAACGGCACCATTGTTGCTTTTTCATCTCCATTGAACTCATCAAGCCTCCGGTGTGCGGAAAACTGTATCCTTCTTCAATCATTGAGGAGCCTCGCAATGGACGACTCTACATTTATGTTCGGCGTGATTCCCTTGACCATCGGGTTCGTCGCGTTCGTTTATTCCTTGGTCTTCGGCCCCGGTATCCTGCGGTGGTATAACGATCAAAAAGCACTCCAGCAACAGCGGGCTAACTCGCCAACCGCACCCTACACGACCAAGCAAGCGGCGTAACAAACAAACTTTCTCTCCACGTGGAGCGAGCGGGTCTTGCTACCGCTCCTCCGCGTTTTCACCTCGCATGGCGGCACATCTGTCGTCGTTTTCCTTTTTTCGCTTCAACTCTCCTCACCTTCGGATATACTCCGTGGAACCTTGAATCCGAGGACCACGCGATGACTGCATCGACCATTCCAACACGCCGTGAATTCACCAAGGCGCTGGCTATTCTCTCCGCCGGAGCCGCCGTGCCGGTTTCACTTCACGCAGCGGCCGCTCCCGATGCGGACGCCTTCGCGGCGTCCTTGGAGACGGTCATCCGCTATCGGTTCGGCAAGATGCTCACCGACGAGCAGGTCAAGAAACTGCAGGCGAAATGGATCAGCCGCCATCTCAGCGGCGAGATTCTCAAACGCGTGCAGCTAGACAACGGCGAGGATCCCATCGTCGCGTTTCGTGCCGATCTTCCTTGAGTCGATTCCCCTATTCTCGCAACCCAGTAACCATTCCCATGATTACCGAAGATATTCTGTACGCGCCGATTCGCAACTTGGCGAAGGGGATCCGCGAAGGGAAAATCTCCCCGGTGGAACTCGCGGAGGCCTATCTCGATCGCCTTGAGAAGATTGGCCCGAAGCTCGGGGCGGTCGTCACGGTGACGCGCGAGCTCGGTTTGAAAGAAGCAAAGGCCGCCGAGAAAGAAATCAAGGCGGGCCGCTACCTGGGCTTGCTCCACGGCATTCCGTACGGCGTGAAGGATTTGCTTGCCACCAAGGGGATTCCGACGACCTGGGGTGCCGCTCCGTACAAGAACCAGATCATCGACCAAGACGCCACAGTAATCGAGAAGTTGCGAAAGGCCGGGGCCGTGCTGGTGGCCAAACTCGCGATGGTTGAGTTGGCCGGCGGCTTCGGTTACAACAACGCGGATGCCTCGTTCACCGGCCCGGGGCTCACACCGTGGAACACGAAATTCTGGTCGGGCGGTTCGTCGACGGGTCCCGGTGCCGCGGTTGCCGCCGGGTTGGTGCCGTTCGCCATTGGCTCGGAAACGTCGGGGTCGATCATCACGCCCGCTGCCTACTGCGGCGTCTCCGGATTACGGCCCACCCAGGGCCGTGTTAGCCGTGCGGGGGCGATGGCCCTTTGCTGGTCGCTCGACAAGCTCGGGCCGATGGCACGCTCGGCGGATTGTTGCGGGATCGTTCTGAAAGCGATATCCGGAGTCGATCCTCTCGACCCGACTTGCGTCGAACGCGGCTTCGAACACCTCGATGAATTGCCGAAGAAAAAGTTCCGGATCGGCATCCTGGCAGGGGCAACTCGCGGCATCATGCCGGCCGTGAAGAAGAACTTCGAGGACTCGCTGAAAGTGCTCGCCAAGTTCGCGGATATCGACGAGAAGGAAGTCACGCTTCCTGCCCTGCCCTTCGGGCCGGCGGTCGGCACCATCGTCGCGGTGGAGGGAGCGAGCGCCTTTCGCGATCTTTTGGAGAGCGGCAAGGTCAAGGAACTGCAAAACGAAAACG
>JAIOQJ010000460.1 GCA_021413475.1 Planctomycetota bacterium
GAGGTATCACCCAAAGGCGTGGGTAAGTTCGAGAAGAACTAGCGCTCTGAATTTGGATAGACGTGCCATGCCCACCGCTTTGGGTGGGCATGTGATCCCGAGAAAACATGCCCACCCAAAGCGGTGGGCATGGTACGTTCCGAATTTTCTTCACCCTAACGTTATGTGTTGCCTGTCGTCAACGGTTCGCTGCCGCCGCGACGCGTTCCGCCGCGAGTTCGCGGGGGTGGCGTTGTTTCGCGAGACGCGGCAGCGACGTGAGAACGACGCAGATCGTTTCGCTCGCGGGGTCGGCCCAGCAGAGCGTGCCCGTCGAACCGGTGTGGCCGAACGTCTTTTCGGAACATCCGAGACTTCCAGATCCCTTGCCGACGCCAAATCCCAAACCTCGCGGCGTGAATCCGTCCGGGTTGTGGTTCTTGATCATCAGCCGTGCCGTCTCGGGCTTCACGACTTTGCCGCGTGCTCCCATGAACTCACCCAGCCATTTGGCGATATCCGGCGCGGATGCATGAGTCCCTCCCCAAGGGGCACCCAGCTTCCGCCAATAGGGACTGTTCCAAGCCCAATCCTTGGCTTTCGGATCGCCGCCCCCCGATTCAGGAGCGGCACCATCCATCTGAACGGGTATCATCTCTTCCAGTTTGAACCGCCCGAGTCCCTGGGCAGAGTGTTTCATTCCCAGGGGCTGAAAGACATTGCGGTCAACGAGCGTGAGGATGTCCGACTCGCCGACGATCTCCGCGATCCGCGCGGCCAGAAGAATCGCCATGCTTGAGTATTGGTACTTGGACCCGGGCGCGAAACTGAGAGGTGCCTTCGTGGCCGCTTTAGCGAACTCCAACAGCGGTGCATGCTGTTTGCGGAGGTCGTTGTTATTGGCCAATTGGTCAGGCAAACCGGAAGTATGCGTCAGCAAGTGGCGAATGGTCGCATCGTCCCGTCCGTCGCCCGTGAACGCGGGCAGATACTTCTTCACGCGGTCGTCGAGCTTGAACTTCCCCTGGTCGAAAAGGGTCATGACGGCCGTCATGTTGATCGGCTTGGAGATCGAGCCGAGCAGGAACATCGCATCGCCCGAGGCGGCTTTGCCGAAGTGCCTGGTAAACGACTCGTCCTTTTGAACCACGTGCAACACGGCCGCGTCTACTACCTTTTCCGTCACGGCACGTTCGAGAACCTCGGCCGCGTCATCCCATCTTCCCCGGCGTGCTTGTGCGAACGAGAGCGGAGCGACCCCGAAGGCCAGGGCCGTCCCAAGAAATGTGCGTCGCTTCATCGCAGAATCCCCCTCCCGATGAAAAAAAAGCGGCACGCGTTGACGAGCCGATTCTTGGCCGTGGGCCTGGCTCCCGAAGCCCTCACAATACGCGAGTTTCTCGGCAACCGGATCGGGTCCGTTTCAGCGGCCCAGGTGGAACGGACGCTCCAGCGCGAAAATACCGCGTCTGTGGGTAGTGCCCCGTCCAAGCTGAATTTTCGGGTTGCGTCAGCTGTCAATTTTTGGGAACCTCCACATCCACAAGGAGGT
>JAIOQJ010000107.1 GCA_021413475.1 Planctomycetota bacterium
TCGACATGAGCCAGATTCCTTTCCGTCCGAAGCGTATTCGGTTGGCTGTTCAGGGAATCTGGCTCCTTTCGCATATCCTCCAATTTCTGTAACTACCGACTTTTCAAGGCGAAAATTCCGTCACGGCGTTGCCTGAAAGGGGCGTTCATCCTTCACTGGTGAACGCCCTTTTCAGGGTCGAAATCATATGATGACCGGGTTTCCCAGGCTTTCGACCTGGGCTGACCGATTGAGCCTTTCAGGCTCGAAATCAAAAGCTCATTGGAATCACCCATGTCCACCATCAATCGTCGGGAAATGATCGCGGGAACGCTGGCCGGGGCGGTCTCTCTCCCCTTGATGGCCCAAACGAAACGCGTCTCGGACCTCATCAAGGTCGAGAACGAAAAAGAGGGGACCACCGACTGGCAGCTTACTTACACGCGGATCGATCCCAAGACGAAGAGCACGAAGTTCGGCGGATTTGGCGGGCGGTCGACGCTCATCGAAGGATATTGCTCGAAGCAGAGCGTCAAGTTGGGCGAGTCGATCGACTTCTTCGTGAGCACCGACCCGGCCTCGCCGTTCCACATCGACATCTATCGGCTCGGTTATTACCAGGGGCGTGGTGCCCGGCACATGAAGCGGATCGGGCCGTTCGATGGCGAAGTGCAAGCGACGCCCGAAGTCGATAAGGAACGCCTGCGCGAATGCCGTTGGAAGAAATGCACCAGCTTCGAAATTCCGAACGACTGGGTCAGCGGCGTCTACCTCGGTAAGCTCTCGGCGACCAAACATCGCTATCAGAGTTACGTCATCTTCATCGTCAAAGACGAACGGCCGGCCGACTTCCTATTCCAAGTCAGCGACAACACCTGGCAGGCCTATAACGCCTGGCCGGACAATTATTCTCTCTACATCAACGACCGCGAAGACAAACGGCCGCTCGTCTCGGGCGTGCGCGTCAGCTTCGATCGGCCGTATGCGAAGTACACGCAGATTATGGATTTCTCACAGTCGCAAGGCTCCGGCGAGTTCCTGCTCTGGGAGTTTCCGCTGGCCTACTGGATGGAAGAGCAAGGGTACGACGTCAGCTATATCTCGAACTCCGACGTCCACGCGAACCCCAAGGAACTGTTGCGGGGCAAGGGATTTCTCTCGATCGGCCACGACGAATACTGGAGCCTGGAACAGTACAACCACGCGATGGCCGCTGTGCAAGCGGGTGTGAATATGTGCTTTCTCAGCGGCAATAGCGTCTGCATGGTGACGCCGTTTTCACCGTCGAGTTCGGGCGCTGCCAACCGCATCCTGACCCGGGCCGGCCGATTCGGCGGCGTGCGGCCTGGCGAGGAAAAGTGGATGGATGGCCTTACGCTGAAGGCACCCAACGAGTCGACGCTGATCGGTGCCCAGACCGTTACGCCGTTCAACGGCTCCGGCGACTGGATCGTCACCAAACCGGAGCACTGGATCTTCGAAGGAACGAAGATGAAGAAGGGGGATAAGATCCCCGGCCTGGTCGGCTGGGAATTCCACGGCTCGCCCGCGGATATCCCCGGCCTCGAAGTCGTCGCGGCGGGAAAGACGTTCACGGGCAACGACGTCGAATCGCACTACACCGCGACCATCTACCCCGGCCCGAAGAAGAACTTCGTCTTCAACGCGGCAACGATCTTCTGGGCCCAGGGCCTAGCGGCCCCACCGGGCCACGTGCCGCCCATCTCCCACCACGGCCGCCCGCACGGGCCGGACGAACGCGTGCGCCGGATCACGAAAAACGTCTTCGATCGGATTCGCGCGGTGTAACGCGCGGAATTTTTAGCCACGGATTGAACACAGATGAAACACGGATAAGGCCAGAATCTCATAATTCTCCCTGCTTTATCCGTGTTTCATCTGTGTTCAATCCGTGGCTAAATTCTTTGATTGCGTTTTGAGATTTATGTTTCCCCGTTCGCACGGGTGTGATACATTACGATCCTCACCTGTACCTTCCTACCTTATAGGAGTCACGCATGGCTCGCACGTTTGCTTCGTTCCTCGCTGTCCTTTTCCTTCCCGCCTTCCTCGTGGCCGCTGACCCGGTCCCGGCCAAGACCGTTGTCGTTGGCGCGAAGGCCCCGACCTTCACGTTCAAGGATCAATCGGGCAAGGTCATCGACCTCGCCGAATTGACCAACAAGGGCCCGGTCCTCGTCCGCTTGACTTGTGGTTGCTCGGGCTGCGACAAGGAACTCGCTTACTTCCAAGAGATCGACAGCGCTTACAAGACCGCCGGCCTGACCAGCGTCGCTATCTTCAAGGAACCCGACACCAAGGTGGCCCAGTACGCCAAGGATAAGAAAATCAACATGCTCTACGGCATCGACTCGAAGGGTGACAGCTGGAAGGTGTTCGACACCAAGACCATGCCGACCAACTTCCTGATCGGCAAGGGCGGCGAGATCCTCGCCATCTCCGCCGGCTGCGACCCGAGCGGCCTGATCGCCAAGAAGCTCTCCGAGAAGATCGCCAAGACGGTCAACACGGACGTCGTCGATGTCAAGGGGACGGTCGACGCGAACAAGAAGAAGTAATTCGAAGATCGTTCGAATCGAAAACAGGCCGACGTGGGGAGAGCTTTCTGGCTTCCTTGTGTCGGTCTGTTTTTGGTTTAACATCACGCATTCGTGCCAAAATGAAGTTCTATTGGATTGGACCCTACGACCAGAAATACAACAACGGCCTTTTCTACAATCTCACGGACGATGGCCCCAGACGGCCATGGCCACTCTATCAGGATTTGGCCTGTCCGAAGTGTATGAAGGTGCCTGAAGATGCCGCTATTGCGCGCGGTGTTGACCCGTCGTTCAAATTGCGACTAAGCGGCGACATTGCTTGTACCAACGATGGCGTCTACCTTTTTTCGCTTCGAGCGCAAGATTTCTTTCAGTCTCAGGGGTTCACAGGCGTGGATTTCGTCTCGATTCCCAATGAGAGTCGCTACGTATTCGCCTTCCCGAAGATATTCGCCAACCTAGAACACCCGAGTGAGATGCTACGATATGACGGGCCCGGCACCAAGCGAAAAGACTATCTTTCAACCCAGCACTTGGCTTGAGACTGCCTTCGCTCGCACAACTACCTTGATATGCGGCGACGAGGTTAGATCGATCCTGGTGGCTGCCAAACGGGCCAAACGCCTCCAAAAGTTCTTTGTTTTGGAACTGGTGCCTCCGCCAATGAAGAAAGCAGTATTGGCTCCAGCCGCGCCGAGGACCTGCCCGTATTGCACCGGCTCAGGAAATTGTTACTGCATTCGCGTCGGCACCCAATCATCGGAAGAATGCGTACGGTGCAATGGAACGGGAAAATGTCATGTTTGCCGTGGCCAGGGAAAGAAATAGTGTTATCGATGGTTCTTTTCGTTAGCCCTCAGTAATCAGGCAGCTCACTCCAAAATCTTCATTGATTCTCACCACTTTGACTTGCCTCTCATGTGAAGAGCGTCTTTCTCACGGTTTGGGCGTCTTTCTCACGGTTCGGGTGTCTTTCTCACTCCTCTCCCCGAGGGTGGCGCGGTATGGTGAGAATCGATGAGGGCACAATCCCATATCCAAAAGAATGACAAACACCCCTCGAATTCTGGTCACCGGCGGAGCCGGCTTCATCGGCTCGCATCTTGTGCGACAGCTTGTCGAGCGCGGCGAAACCGTTCGCGTGCTCGATCGGCCGGAGGCCAAGATCGATCATCTGCCGCTTTCGCAGATCGAGTTCGTCGCGGCTGATATTCGGGATCGTCTGGCGGTTCGGCAGGCGGTTCAGGGTTGCAGGCAGGTTTATCATCTTGCGGCCAATCCCCAACTCTGGACCCGCCGACGCGGCGACTTTCATGCGGTCAACTATCTGGGGACCGTTCACGTTCTCGAAGAGGCCGTGAGTGCTGGAGCCACGCGGATTCTGCACACCAGTACCGAGTCGATCCTGACGCGGGCAAACCAAAAGGCACCGATTGCCGAGGATCAGCCGATCACGATCGACGACATCATCGGCCCTTATTGCCGATCCAAGTTCCGGGCGGAACAACACGCCTTCCGCTTGGCACGGCAAGGCGCGCCGATTGTCATCGTCAATCCGACGCTCCCCGTCGGCCCCGGCGACTGGGGCCGTTCGCCGCCGACCTGCATGATGCTCGATTTCTGTAAAGGGAAACGCTCCGCCTATCTCGATGCCGATCTGAACATGATCGACGTCCGCGACGTCGCCGCCGGCATGATCTTGGCGATGGAACACGGTGAACCGGGCCGACGTTATTTGCTCGGTGCCGAGAACTGGTCGATCCGCTCGGTGTTCGATCATCTCGCCAAACTGACGGGCTTGCCCGAACCGCGCTGGCGTGTCCCCTATCCCGTGGCCTTGGCCGCCGCGTATGCGAGCGAGTTTATCGCTTATCTCGTCACCCACCAAATCCCCGCCGCGACGATCACGGGCGTCAAGCTGACGCGCAGGCAAATGCACTTCGACGCCTCGCGCAGCCTCGCGGCCCTGGGCCTGAAACCGCGACCCATCGCCGAGTCGATTGGCGAGGCCGTGGCGTGGTTTCGCGCGCAGGGTTGGGTGGATGGTGACAGACCTCTGGTCTGTCATTGATTCGACAGACCAGAGGTCTGTCGCCACGAAGAGGGCCAATCCACATGCTTCGCCCTTTGCTCTTGCTCCATCCAATCTCAAATCGCTACATTACACGCACGGAACCACCCTTCCGGGTGCCATAAGGAGAATGGAAAATCGTGAACGGATTCTCGAGCCTTTCTTCACGCGAATCGACCACCGATCTTTCGGCGGATCGCCTACCTGATCTCGCTACCGCTCTCGAACTCGGCCGCAATGGCTTGCTCGATCGGCAGAAGTCCGACGGCCACTGGGTCGGCGAGCTTCAAGGCGATTCGATTCTCGAATCGGAATACATTCTGCTGATGGCCTTTCTGGGCCGTGAAGACGATCCACGGATTCGGCAAGCCGCGAACTATCTCCTGCAAGTACGCATGCCCAAAGGTGGCTGGGGCAATTATCCCGGCGGGCCAGCGGATGTCAGCGTTTCCGTGAAGGCGTACTTCGCTCTGAAGATTGCCGGCCACAAGGCCGATGAGTCGTTAATGATCGAGACGGCGAAGATCATTCGCTCGCTCGGCGGGGCCGAGGCCTGCAACAGCTTCACGAAGTTCTATCTCGCCCTGCTCGGCCAGACTTCTTACTTGAACTGTCCGGCCGTGCCGCCCGAGCTTATGTTCCTGCCGCGTTGGTTCCCCATTAACATCTACGCGATGTCGGCCTGGTCGCGAACGATTCTGGTGCCATTGAGCGTCGTCTGGGCCAAGAAGCCGGTCCGGACGCTGCCGAGTGAATTGGGCATCCGCGAACTGTTCCTCGAAGCTCCAGAAACGATCCGCCCCCCGCACACGCCGACCCAGGCTCGCTTCACCTGGACGAACTTCTTCCTGCGGGTCGATTCGTTTCTCAAACGGCTCGAACGTTGGCATCTCACGCCGTTCCGCCGCTGGGCGGTCCGCAAAGCCGTTGCCTGGATGCGCGAACGCTACGTGGATAGCGACGGCGTCGGGGCGATCTTCCCGCCGATGGTTTACAACGCCGTTGTGCTTCGAGCGCTTGGTGCATCGAACGACGATCCCGAGATGATTTGGGCGATGCGGCAGATCGAAGATCTGATGATCCCCGAGGGTGAGACCCTGCGTTTGCAGCCGTGCCTGTCGCCAATCTGGGACACAACCCTGACGCTGATCGCCCTTGCCGACGCGGGCCTGCCGGCCGGGGATCCGTCGATCGAAATGGCGGTATCCTGGCTGCTCACGCGTGAAATTCGCCGCAAGGGCGATTGGAGCCTCGCCAACTCGAAACTCGTTCCGGGTGGCTGGTGTTTCGAATACCGCAATGGTTTTTACCCCGACACCGACGACACGGCGATGGCCCTCATCGCTCTGGCCCGCACCGGCCACTCGCGCTCGCCGGAAGCGGAGCCGGCTATCGGGCGAGCAGTCAATTGGCTGAAAGGCATATACTCAGATGCCCAGCGGGTCCTGGCCCGGCCGTTGGGGCGTGAATTACATCTACGGAACCTGGCAAGTCCTGGCCGGCTTGCAGCGGATCGGCTTCGACATGCAATTGCCGATGGTCCGCAAGGCTGTCGCCTGGCTAAAGAGCGTGCAGCAGATCAACGGGGCCTGGGGCGAATCGTGCCGCAGTTACGACGATGCCGCCTGGGCCGGCAAGGGCGACCCCACCGCCTCGCAAACGGCCTGGGCCCTGCTCGGCCTGATCGCCGCGGGCGAAGCCAAATCCCCGGAAGTACGAGCCGGCATCGACTGGCTGCTGGCAACGCAAAAATCAAACGGCCGCTGGGACGAAGAGCCGTACACCGGCACCGGCTTCCCGAAAGTGTTCTATCTGAAGTATCACATGTATCCGGTATACTTCCCGTTGATGGCGATCGCTCGGTATCAACGCGAGATTTCGTAGCGCCTTGCATCTGGAGAACTCATGCGTTTCCCGCTTAGTCTGACGCTCGACATGGCTAGTTACATCATCCAGAAAAAGGTGGCGCGGAAGAAACGCTATCCCCTGGTGCTGATGCTCGAGCCGTTGCATGCGTGCAACCTCACCTGCACCGGTTGCGGCCGCATTCGCGAGTACGAGGAATCGATCCGTGATAAACTGTCGGTCGAGCAATGCCTCGCTTCCGTCGATGAAGCGGGGGCACCAATCGTCAGCATCTGCGGCGGCGAGCCGTTGATCTATCCGGGGATCGGCGAACTGGTTCAGGGCATTCTGAAACGCCGTAAGCACATCTATCTCTGCACCAACGGTGTGTTTCTGATTCGCAAGCTGCACCTGTTCCGGCCGACGTCGCGGATGTACTTCAACGTCCATATCGACGGACTGGAAGAAACTCACGATCGCGCCGTGGAACGCGAGGGCGTCTTCCGCGAGGCGATCGAAGGGATCAAGGCCGCCAAGAAGGCTGGCTTCCTGGTCTGCACGAACACGACCGTCTACAAGGATACCGACATGGGAGAACTCGATCTCCTTTACGGTTACCTCACCAAGCTCGGCGTCGACGGTTTCATGCTCTCGCCCGCCTACGGCTACGATGCCGTGCAGCGAACCAATCCCAACGGTGCGGCCGAGATCTTCCTTACCCGCGACCAGATCAAGGTAAAGTTCCAAGAGGCCGACAAGATCCTCGGCAAGTACAAGATGGCCACCTCTCCGATCTATCTCGAATTCCTTCAGGGGAAACGCGATCTGACCTGCACCGCGTGGGGTAATCCGACACGCAACGTGAAGGGCTGGAAGGGACCGTGCTATCTGATCACCGACGAGCACCACGACTCGTTCGAGGACCTGATGAACAAGACTGAATGGGAAAGTTACGGCCAAGGAAAAGACGAACGTTGCGAACACTGCATGGTCCATTGTGGGTTCGAACCGTCGGCCGCCCTTGGCGTGAATTCCAAGTTTGGCGACAGCTTGAAAATGCTGAAATGGCAATTGACGTGAGCCCGGCAACGTTCCGTGGCACCGTCGTCATGTTCGCCATCGACCGCGAGGCGAAACCGTTTATCAAGTCCTTTGCCGATCGAGCGAAGTTGGCCAATGGCCGTTGGCGTTGCGGCGATTTGATTGTGGATTGTCTTGGTGTTGGTATGACGTCGGCACGTACACGCGTCGATGAGTTACTGGCGACAGGGTGCGTTCCGAACCTGCTCGTCGTCGCGGGATTCGCTGGGGCGTTACGAAAAGGCTTGCCGCTGGGGGAAGTCGTCGCCGCCGCGGGTGTTATTGATGAATCGGGCCGAAAGTGGGCGACCGACTGGCCGGCGGAGCGCACAGGCCGGGTGCTTACTTGCGACCAGATGATTGGCGAACCGGAAGTCAAAAAGCAACTCGGTCAGCAATATCAGGCGGACGTCGTCGAGATGGAATCGGCCGCCGTCGCGGCGGTCTGCCGGCAACACGGCATTCCGTTCGGCTGCGTGCGGGTCGTTTCCGATGATGTCGATCAGCGTCTCTCGCCACGATTAAAAACGCTATTCTCATCAGGCCAAGTTTCGATTGTCCGCGTGCTCCTCTCGATCGTCAGGTCCCCTCGTATCATACCCGAATTGATTCGTCTCGCCCGGCAGACGCGTTACGCCGCCGATCAACTGGCCAGGCGGTTGGGCGAGTTGCTGAAATGAGGAATGCTCATGGCCGATCCGGATCGTCAGCGAATTATCGACCAGGCCGACGTCGTCGTCGTGAAGGTGGGGACCAACGTCCTGACCGATGAAAAAGGCATGCTCGACAACGCCCGCATGCAATCGCTTGCCGATCAGATTCATCGCATTCATATCACAAACCGGAAGGTCGTCCTCGTCAGTTCCGGCGCGATCGGCGCGGGCGTCGGCCGGCTCGGGCTTGGCAAACGGCCCGGCGATCTGCCGCATTTACAAGCGTGTGCGGCCGTCGGACAGAGCGCGTTGATGCAGGTCTACCAGGAGTGCCTGACGCCGCACGGTCTGCATACCGCGCAGATTCTGCTGACGGCGGGCGACTTCGATAATCGCGTGCGTTATCTCAACGTCCGCAACACGATCCTGACGCTTTTCGAATACCGCTGCCTGCCGATTATCAACGAGAATGACACGGTCTCAATTGCCGAAATCAAGTTCGGCGACAACGACGTGCTGGCCGCGATGGTCACCAATCTGCTGCGTGCTCCGCTCCTCGTTCTGCTCACCAACGTCGATGGCCTCTACGAAACTGACCCGCGAACTGACCCGAACGCCCGATTACAATCCACTGTGCCCCACATCGATCACTCCGTCACCGAGATGGCCGGCACTAGTAAGAGCGTGCTGGGCACCGGCGGCATGAAGAGCAAATTGCGCGCGGCCCGCCTCGCCACGGCCGCAGGCGAATCGGTCATCATGGCCAACGGCTCGATCCCCGGCATTCTTGATCAGGTCTTCGGGGCCGAACCGGTCGGCACGCTCTTTCTGCCACACCGCGAGGAAGTCCCGTCACGGCAGCGCTGGCTCGGCTACACCGCCCGGCCGCATGGCAGTCTGACCGTTGATGATGGTGCGCGGCAAGCGATTGAGAAGCACGGCAAAAGCCTGCTGCCGATCGGCGTCGTGGCGGTCGATGGGATGTTCGGCAAGGGAGACGTCGTCTCCATCCGCGATCGCGATAGCGTCGAATTTGCCCGGGGACTGATCAACTATTCATCCACTGATGCGGAACGATTGCGGGGCTTGAACACCGATCAAATCACGCGTGTCATTGGGAAGATTCCCTATGTGGAGATGATTCATCGGGATAATTTGGTGGTGGTGAAGTGAGCCGGCTTTTCCATTTGCTTTCCCAAAAAAGGATCCTAACCTCCCAATTGAGTAAGGCGGTCCATTCTCATATTTGGCACGAAATGTCACGATTTGGAACGGTTTTGGAAAAAATCAAATGGATTCTCTCGGTCGTCCGAGCATCGATGTCACAAAATGTAGCGCTTTGGGTAAGGAAATAAAAATTTCTGACCGGTGAGCCGGGTTTTTACTGCTCAAACCGAAGGCCGAAACTTCTTCCAAATCCCCCATGCCCACGCTTGCAATCCCCCGGCCGCGAGCGAAATCGCGGCCGTCCACCGGCGATACGAAATGGTCAAATCGGCGATCGGTTGCTTTGGAGCGAAGCTGGCGAGGGCATCTTCAACTTTCTTCTTCGCGGCCTTGAATACGGCCGCTCGCGCGGCGGGTGGCGCTTGTTGAACTTCAATCAGCGTCTCAGCGAACGCGTATAGCAATCGCGGCACATCGTCCAAATCTTCGGTATCGACATGTTTCAAAAGGCTTGCGGCGACTTCCGTTTTGCCCTCGATCGCTTCTTCCAGAGCAACGAAAACCTGATGATCCGGCAGGCTGGTGTCGCCCTTCGATAGGGAGAGAGCCGTGCGGCTGACCGCCAAGGCATCCAGCATGCGATCGAGATTGCGGAAGGCGACGGCGG
>JAIOQJ010000461.1 GCA_021413475.1 Planctomycetota bacterium
CGTCGCCAGCGGAATCACGGATCAGTTCTCCTTCGTCCCGGACATCGCAAAGTTTCTAGCCACGGATTGAACACAGATGAAACACGGATGAAATCCAGAACGCGTCACTCCATTCTTCATCCGTGTTTCATCTGTGTTCAATCCGTGGCTAAAAATTATTGGCTTTCGGCTCGGGCACACTCGCTCACTATTTAGCTTTCGCCTTCGGCACTGGCAGAAGCTCACGCTCTTTCTCGGTCTTCTTCGGCTTCGTAGGCGTTCCCTTCGGCGTTTCAACGATCGGCGGTGGAATCGCGTGGTCTTTGCGAGCGTCATCCGCGACGCGGGCAAGCGTATCGACGTCACGCTTCATCGTGTCGAGCATCGGCTGCGGGCAAAGGCCGATGAAGAGGCACAGAGCCGCGAGCGGGACGATCATTGCCAGTTCGCGATTGTCCAGGTCGCTGACTTCACCGGGTTTAGCCGGCAACGGCTCGCGCAGTTCGTTGAAGAAGACTCGCTGAACCATGGTCAAGGTGTACCAGGCACTCAGCAGAATGCCGAACCCGGCCACGACGGCGAAGCCGATCCCGGTGGATTTCGCGTTATGCAAATCGAACAGGCCGCTGAGCATCAGCATTTCAGAAACGAAATTGTTCAATCCCGGCAGGCCGATGCTAGCGAGACTGACAACCATCATGAAGAAGGTGAAGACGGGTAGCTTTTTCCACATCCCCCCGAAGTCGGCGATCTGACCCGATGTGTAACGTTGAAGTAAACAGCCGACGAGAAGGAACAACGCCCCAGTCGCCAGACCGTGGTTGACCATGTGCAACAGCCCGCCGGCCATGCCTTCCGCGTTGAACGCAACCAGGGCCAGCACGCAGAAGCCAAGATGCGACACGGAACTGTACGCGACCAATTTCTTGAAATCGTGCTGGGCGTAAGCGCAGAAAGCACCATAAATGATTCCGAAAGCAGCCAGCGTACCGACGATCGGCAGGCCTGCCGTGAGCGTGCCATCGGGAGCGATCGGCAGGCATATCCGCAGAATGCCGAAGGTGCCCATCTTGGCGAGTAGCGCGGAAAGCATCACGGTCACGCCGATCGGTGCTTCGGAGTAAGCCCCAGGCAACCACGAATGCAATGGCACCAGCGGGATCTTCACCGCGAAACCGACCGCGATCGCGAGGAAAATGTAGTACTGTTTCTCGTGCCAGAAATCGCGGGAAACAGGGTCGTCGCGATGAAGTTCATGTTGCATGATCTCGGCCAGACGCGGAATCGAGAACGTCAATTCCTCGGTACGCTGATAGACGGCCATGATCGCCGCGGCGAGGCCGAGCAGCGTGATCAGACCCCCCGCCAAGGTAAACAGAAAGAGCTTGCGGGCGGCCTCGCGGCGATTCGCCCCCGTGCCCCACGATGAGATCAAGAAGAACAGCGGGATCAGCGTCAGTTCAAAGAAGACGTAGAAGAGGATGATGTCGAACGAGAGAAACACGCCAACGACGCAGGCCTGGAGCGCGAAAAGCCAGGCATAGAATCCTGTTGATTTTTCCTTGATCGAATCCCAGGAGATCAGAACCACCGGCACGAGCATCAGACTGCTCAGAGCGATCAACCAGATGTTCAGGCCGTCGAGGCCGATGAAGAACTGAATCCCCTTGAGCTTCGGATTGTCCTTCGAGAACGGCACCAGCGTCCACGACGTCGTGTTCGTATCGGCAATCGTGATGATTCCGCTCTGGTCCTTCTTCTCCAATCCCGGATCGCCCGGAACAAACATGGGGATAAAGACACGGGCTCGCTCCGAGGGTGGTGCGAGTTCCGTGGCTGACTTCCGATCCGTCAGTGGCTTGCGGGCGGATTCAACGACCACGGCTGTCAGCAGCAGATGCAATAGGGCCGCCCCGAGCGCCAGCTTGCGCGCATTCTCGACGGTCTTGCCGTAGGCCAGCAACAGCACGGCGGCGAGCAGCGGCAGGCCGATCAGCCAGGGCAACAGAAATCGGATATTCTCCGGACTCAGCATGGTTGTCGTTCAACCTCGATCTTTCGGGACGGCCTAGGAAGGCCGTCCTACGAAGAA
>JAIOQJ010000462.1 GCA_021413475.1 Planctomycetota bacterium
ACTTGAAAATGTCGGCGGCGCCCCAGCGACCGTCTGTTCCGAAGGTGTTGGCGTGGGGGTACGATGTTCCGGCATGCGGACGTCCTACGAGGGTGAAAAAGTTGGTGAAAGTATAATCAGAAATGCTCGGCCGTGGAAGGAAGAAATGCCACGCGAACGTGAAACAAATACGTCGTAGAGTGCGCGATATTGAAGTCGAAAAGGTCCAAACATTCTGAGACTTGGCGCGATGTGGAAGCGAACAAACGCTACACCAACGGCAGGATTTTCTCCTGATCGTCGAGCAAGGTCTGCGGCCGCCCGAGGTGATCGAGGAACGTCATGGCGGGGTCGATGCCGAGAGTGTGGTAAAGCGTCGCAAGCAAATTTTGCACGGTGATCGGCCGGCCCAGCGAGCGTTCGCCGCGGCGATCGGTTTCGCCCACGACTTGCCCCATTTTCAAGCCGCCGCCCGAGATCCAGCAAAAGCCGGTCGGCCAGTGGTCGCGGCCGGAGGCGGTGGCGTTGCTGCCGGGGTTGGGCACGCCGACGCGGGGGGCTCGGCCCATTTCGCCGCAGGCCACGACGATCACGTCTTTATCCAATCCCCGTTGGTGCAAATCGTGAACGAGTGCCGACAATGTACGATCGAAGTAGGGTAACTGCTCGCGCATGCGCGGGAAATTATCGTCGTGCGTGTCCCAGTTGCTGAGGTTGGAGGCGGATTGCCCGTTCAACACCCAACCGCCGCACAACGTCACGATTTTCACGCCTGCTTCGACAAGCCGCCGCGCCCGAAGGAAATGCGTCGACGCGGGATTGTTGCCATACAGTTCGCGGACGGAAAGCGGCTCGCGGCTGACGTCGAATGCATCGCGAGTTTTGGACGAGGTGATCATCTCCAAGGCACGCGAAGTAAACGCATCCAGCCCCGCCATTTCACGGCGGTAATCCAGATCGCGATTGATCGTGTCGAAATGGTTCCGCAACGCGGCTCGATCCGCGAGTTGATCGCGACTAATTCCCTTGGCCAACGTCAGGTTCGCCATGCCGGGACCGCGGATCGCAAAGGGTTTGTAGGCCGGCCCGAGGTAAGCGGGCTCTTCATGGTAGGGAAGATTGGTTTCCTCAATAAGCGTGATGTACGGCGGAAGCTGCGGGCGTTCGTTCCCTTCCAGACGGCTCAAAACCGATCCGAAAGCGGGTCGATAGATATTCGGCCGAAACCCGGTGGAGAGTTCCTTGCCGTCGTGGCTTCCCTGCGTCTGAAAGCCGCGGATGATGCTGAACTTGTCGGCCACTTGGCTCAGGAGCGGCAGCTTCTCGCACATCTCCATGCCGGGAACTTTTGACTTGATCGCGCGAAACTCGCCGCGGATTTCGACCGGGGCGTCCGGCTTCATGTCGAACATGTCGATATGGCTTGGTCCACCGGGCAAGTAAATCATGATGACCGATTTACGTTCGCTGTCGCGTAACGCTTCGGCACCGCGAGCTTGAGCCGTCAACAGATCCGCCAAGTTGGCCCCACCGATTCCGATGGCACCGACCTGGAGAAACGCTCGCCGAGAAAGCAGGTTCAACATGAAGGTCTTTCTATGTGTTTCATTCTTCGTAGGACGGCCTTCCTTGGCCGTCCATCTCATTGTGAGACGGCCAAGGAAGGCCGTCCTACGAAGGAAAACCGTCTCACAGAAGTTCAGCGATCGGACTCGGTGCGTCGAGCAGGAACTGCGGTCGGCCCGAATGATCGTTCAGCGTCGTATCGAGCGAGATACCCATCACGCGGTAGAGCGTCGCCAGCACATTCTGCGGCGAGTAGGGCTTGATGCGCGGCCGTTCACCGCGAGCATCAGTCTCGCCGACGATATGGCCCATTTTCATGCCGCCGCCGGCGAGGATGGCGAAGTTCGATGCGGGCCAGTGGCCGCGGCCGTTGGGGGTGACGTCGCCGATCTTCGGCGTTCGCCCGAATTCGCCCCAGATCACCACGGCCACGTCGTCGTACAGGCCGCGTTGCCATAGGTCCGAGAGCAACGCGGAAATGGCGAAGTCGTAACGCGGCAGTTTCGCCTTGAGCAAGGAAAAGTTGTGCGCGTGCGTGTCCCATCCGCCGGGATCGTTCGCTTCGGGGACGCGGACGGGGAATCGCGACGCCAAGGAAACGACGGAAACGCCTGCCTCAACGAGCCGGCGTGCCATCAAAAACTCAGGGTAGATTCCGAACGCATCGCGCACGGCTTGCGGTTCACGTTGAAGATCGAAGGCCTCCCGGGCTCGAGGCGACGTAACCATGTCGAGGGCTTGCTGGGAGAATCGATCCATGCCGCGAATGTTGCCGCGAGCGTCGTCGATGTCGCGCCGGAGCGAGTCGAACTGACCAAGCAGCGCCCGACGATCGGTCAACGCTTCGCTGGTCACACCGGTGACGAGATTGAGGCTCGCGGCATTCGGACCGGTGCTGAATGGCCGATGGGCGGCACCGAGATACGCGGGCGTTTCCGGGTCGTCGTACGAATTCAGCAAGCGGTGATTGCCAAGGCTCACGTATTGCGGCAAGGCACCGGGTTCACGCAATCGGCTGACGACACAACCGAACGCGGGCCGCGGCGATGACGCATTTCGCCCCGACGCCTCGCTTCGGGCACCAGTCAGTAGCTGATATGGGTCATGCGTTCCCTGAGTCACCAGGCCGCGAACAATGCTGAACTTGTCGGCCAGTTTCGCGTGCCGGGGCATGTGCTCGCAAACTTGGATGCCGGGGACGTTTGTCTGAATGGGGTTGAAATCACCGCGGTATTCTGCCGGTGAATTTGGCTTCATGTCGTACATGTCCATGTGGCTCGGACCACCGGGCAAGTAGATCATAATCACCGATTTCGGCCGGGATTGTTCGTGGGAAGACGACGCGGCCCGTAAACGAAGGACATCCGCCAGCGTCAACCCCGCGACGCCCAAGAAGCCGGCTTTCAGCACGTCGCGCCGGTTCAATGATTGATAAGGATGCGGCACCATCAAGAAAGTCCTCGGAAAGTTTGGCGTTCTAGCTCTGGCGGGAAGGCGATCAACGGCGGGAGTTCAACGTGCTCTGATTTTATCCGATCGGATCCAGAAAGCATGTCTAATTTGTGAAATCACTTGCTCGGATTCTATCGACTTCTGGCGGCCCGACTGCCGGGAATAGCGTCTGCGGCAAACGGCCAAAGGCAATTCCTGTCTCGCGGAGTTCGGCCTTTCTTCAATTATCTTCGAGATAAATACACCACGGTGCCGACAATCGCGACGTGCAGCACGACGACGAGCCAGAACACGATCAAGAACGCGAGCTTCTTCGTCTTGTGGCGGAAACGACGCTGTCCGAACAAGGCACCAGGCCAGCCGCCCAATAAAGCCAGAATTTGCAAGGTGCGTTCCGGCACTCGACGACCGCCGTTGACGGCTCGGCGTTTGTCGAGCCCGTAGGCAACAAAAGTAACGACGCTCAACACGGCGACAAGAACCAGATAAATCATGATGATGGAAATGGCGCAGTTCCTCCGATTCCTTATTTCGCTGCGTTTTGGTGACCTCGACCAGCTTCTCGGCGTCTTCCGACCCGAAGCCCTGCACCATGCAGCCAGGAATATGTGAACGAAACACTTGTATTTGCCCAAATTGATGGCCAGAATACATCCAACGTTGCTCATTCTATTCGTCGCTCATGCCGTGGAATTCCCGGCAAGGGAAATGTGGCAACCGTCCCATTTCAAAGTTCCTACGACTCGCCTCGACGCTTTCGACGAACAATTTGTGACGTTTTCTTGCTCTGGTTTCGTTGCCCTGTGAGGAGACACCATGTTTCGTTCATTGACTGGCTGCTTGGCATTTCTTCTACTGTTCCTGTTCATCGTCGGCCCGCTCAGTGCCGAGGAGTACACCGGAAAATTAAAAAGTGTCGATGAAAAAACGGGGAGAATCGCTTTTACGGTGGGCAAGGTGAATAAGTCCCTGATTCTCGCCAAGGATGCGCAGATTTTCCACAAACCCGCCCAAGGCGTCGTGGTCGTGGATTCCCCCGATGGGCTCAAAGGGAGCACGAAGACCCTGAAGCTATTGCCGGAAGGGATGAACCTGAAAGTCACCACCAAGAAAGTCGGCACCGCGGAGGTGATTACCAAGTTGGTAACGTCAGGCGAGTGATGGTGGAAAAAACTCGGGGTACGCGAGATAGAGCTTGCCATTTCGTGCTTTTGGCGGCTCGCCTTGTTCGTAGCGACCCGCTTTAGCGGGTCGGGGTTCTCAGACCCGCTAAAGCGGGTCGCTACGAACAAGGTATCGCGTTGGTCCGAGGCGCAGCCTCACTAGGTCTTCAAACATCGAGCCACCGAGTATTTCATGCTTCCAGCCAACTATCGAATTCGCCTCGTCGCCCCTTCGGATTACGAGGAAATCATCAAGATTTGCACGCTGGTCTACCCCACGGAAAAGCCCTACACTCGCGACGAACTCGAAGATCACCGACAAGTCTTTCCACAAGGGCAATTTGTCGCGATCGCGGACGATTCTGGTGCCGTGGCGGGGGTCCACTTTACCTTGCGTTTGCGAATGAAGGATTTTCATATCGACGATTCTTGGGATATTCTCACCTCCGGCGGTTCATTCCTCGATCATAATCCTGAAGGGCCGACACTTTACGGGGCGGATATCATGGTGCATCCCGGCCATCAACACCACGGAATCGGTCACGCATTGACCGACCAGGCCCGATTCCTCGTGCAGGAAGAACAACTGTGGCGAATGGTGGGAGCCAGCCGTCTGCCGGGCTACGGCAAGTATGCTTCGACAATGAACATCGAGGAATATGTCGTTACGGTGCTGAACGGCAAGCTCTTTGATCCGGTGCTGAGCATTCACATGAAAGATGGATGGACGGCAATAAAACCGATCCACGGCTATTTGCAACACGACGAGGACAGCGCAGGCTGGGCCGAGGTCATTCAATGGGTGAACCCCGCCTGCCCACCTCCCCCGGAATTTGAACTGAGATAACCATCACCAAAGAGAGTGCTTCAGCAACGAGACCTCTCACGACAAGCCGACAAATGCCGCGACATACGATCGCCATCCTTCGTGGCGATCGTGTGACCATGAAGCCACTCTCAATACCGGCCTACCCAATTTTTCAGAATGTCAGGACGGTCAGCGTTTGCTACTCGGGCCAACCACCCGGCGGGGACCCAGGTTCTGTTTGCTGAAGCCTGCCGACTCACCGGTCATTTCCTTCCATGCTTTCTGTTGCGAGTCCGAAAGGACGGCCAAAATGTGCGAGTCGGTCCGATTGCGAAGCGTGGCCGAGAGTGCGGTTATTTTTGGTTCCGGCAATTTCACCGAAACCAGGAGACTAGCCGTTTGTTCGCCATCCTGGGCCGCGGCGGTGATCTTCAGGACCTGGTCTGGCGTGAGTTCGAGCTTCTTGCTGATCGCTGCCTGATTAAGAGTGCCGGAAAGGCTATCGGCCGCCTCGGACTGAATGAGTAGCTGATCAAGCCGTTTGGCCTGTTCGGGACTCAGTGCCGCGGCCACTTCCTTTTCGAACTTTTCGATCGTGGCCGCGAGCGCCTTACTCAACGCGGCAGATCCCGGCCGGTAGTCGTCGATCACCTGTTCACGATTTGCTAGATAGCTGGTGTAAACGTCAGCGATCTTCTTTTTCTGTTCGGGAGTCACCTTCAGGGGTTCGTCGAGTCTGTTGCCAGTGATAAGCCGGACGCGAGCAGGAATGGACGGCGCCGAGTCTCCACTGCTCGCTCGACTGCCGCCGCCAAACCCGCCACCAGGTCCGCCGGCACCACTTCCTGGTGTTGTCGTGGTCCGCCCCTTGTAGGGTTCACCGAGCATATCCTTGATCGCGGACTTCTGCATGTCGCTGAGCACGTCAGCGGGCTTTGTTCCACCAAACAATTTGGCCTTTTGCTCGGGCGTCAATTTGATCTCCTCCGCCACGCCCGGGTAAGCGGCGGCTCCGTAACGCGAGTAAATACTGGTCAATGTGTTCGGACCTTCCATGATCTGGAGCACGATTTGACGCAGCCGCTTGCGCTGGTCGGCCGTCAAGATTTCGGTGATGGCTTTTTCGATCGCCACCGATCGCGCCTCCGCTTGACTGGCTACAATCTCGGCGTTCGCCGATGAAGAAAACGCACTGCGACTCGCGGTCAACATTTTTGTGTAAGCCGCTTGCGCTTTCTGAATGGCTTCCTGCGTCATCTTCAATTCAGCCTGCACATCCGGGTTGCGAGCGATATGCGTGAGGTCGAGCATGTACTTTCCGAAGCTCGCCTCCAACATGATTCGCAGAGAATTGGTGCGGCTGTCTCCTCCGCGAGGGTTGGATTCAGCGCCGGGGAAAGTAGGGCGTGGCTGAACAACGGGATAATTCCCGGCGTATGGAGGCCCCACTAGCTCCTTATCCTTCTTAGCCTGTTCGGGTGTCAACACGGCCACTGCGTTTTCAGTACGGGCAGCATTTGCCGCGTCTACTGACTTCTTGGTCGCTTCGTACGATTGGTCCGTCTCGAATGCCTTGACGACCTCGGCTTCCCAACTGGCGGCGACGGCTTCAAGTTGCTTTTGCTGGGGATCACTAATTGCAAGCGACTTCACGATCTCAGGCCGGAGATAGAAAGCATCTCGTGTAAACGTCGATTGCAATCGCTGATTCTTGAGTTGTGTTAGCCGTATGGATTGCTCGGCCTTCAGGTCGGCCGTGAAGAATTTCACGGTCTCTGCTTGAACATCAAGGTACTTCTCGCTTATTTCTTTTTGGCTAAATTCGCTGGATGTGATCCGACCCAGGTCGGTCCAGCCCTGTGAAATATTCGTGAACAGTTTCGCCTGTACTTCAGTCAGTTTCAACTCGTCTTGAATGTCCTTTACGCGGAGAAGTGTGACGTCCGAGGGTGTCGGGCCCACCCCTTGCTGTAGGCGGGGGTCTGTGGTTGCCACCAGCGGTTGGGCGGGAGGATCTCCCATGAACTTTTCGAGCGCCGCTGCCTGCTCCGCCGAAAGTGTGATTGTCGAATAACTCGCCGTACCGAAAACGGTTCCGGGCTGTTGACCCAGGATCTTTTTCTGATCCTCGTTCAGATTGATGATTTCGACAAGTTCCGGGTAAGTGACCAAGACGCGTGCCGAAACAGTACTCGAATCCTTTTTGGCACCCTTGGGAAACGCGGAAACGGTCGTGACGATTCTAGCAGAGATTTGCCGAGTACGCTCATACTGGGCTGGTGTGAGAATGTCTTTGATTACCGCTTCCGTGGCTTTCGAGCGAGCCTCGTTAATCTTCGCCCGGTCAGCGGGGCGGGTGGAATACACTTCATCCCAGACTTTTTGCCGGTAGTTGGTCAATTTCCTGACCTGCTCCGCGGTGAGCTTCAGGTCGGTCGTGAGCGTGGCGTCTCCAACATAACGGAGCATGGGAACCACAAGGGGAGTTGGTATTGGAGGTGCCGCTGGAGACCCTCCCCCCTTTTTCGCTGACGATTTTCCCTTCGGCTCGAGTTGAGAGCCGGGCTGAGCAGTGAGAATCGTGGATAACAACACAACGGCAAACACGGCGGAGAGGAAACGAGCCATGGAGTTCTCCATTGAGGGAACGTGGAACTCGAAGACAAAATTTGCCAGCTTTCGAAGGTGAATCGCTCCATTTATACCCCGCTCAAAAATGCGAGTCTATCTAAAAAGCAATTTGATTGTTGGAATGATTCACTCGTCCCTCCCTTGCGGCGAGGTCGAAAGCGGCTTATAGTTTGCCATTGATCCTCGTAGAGGATCCAATTCGCTCGATGTCTTGATGCCGGATTTCGTACATGGATCAACCAACCTCACCTTCGCAGTCCCCAGTCTTGCCGAAGCGTGCACGCCGTTCCGCATCTGCCAGACTTGAAAGTGAAGCCATGCCTTCCAGTTCCCAGCGGCTGGGACGCTACCGGATCACCGGCCGATTGGGCCAAGGCGGCATGGGGGTGGTTTACGAAGCGGAGGATACCCGCCTCA
>JAIOQJ010000463.1 GCA_021413475.1 Planctomycetota bacterium
GATGGGAAGCCAGTATCTTTCGTCCTTCGGCGATACAGGATGTGTGATACTGTACAGCCTTGATACCGGGAAATCGATCGCCAAGTTTCGCGCCGATAAAGAAAGCGGTGTGGAATGGTTGGGCGTATCCGCTTCCGGCAATCATATCTTCACCCTTGCCGGGGGAGTTATTAAATCCTGGGATTTGCAGCACATCTTGAAACAGATCGAAAGATGAATGATGCTCAAGCATTCCGAGCCCTTTCAGCTTCGGAATACCGCCATCTCCCGATCACCTCTCCGCCGCCGGAATCTGAATCGCCGCGAATCCGGTGAGAGCGAAACCGTTCGGTTGCATCCAACTCGGGCGCAACTTACTCCCCGCGTGGCCGTTGAAATTGACGTAGAGCGTGCCGCCGTCGGCACTGATTTTCATCCCGTAAGTGCCGGCGGGGACGTAGTCGTATTCCTTGTCGAAGGCGGGTGCCAGGAAGGCCAGCACCTTCTGCTTGCCGGTGGCGATCTCGTATTGGATCACCGGCGTGCCATCTTTGAAGGCACCACCGTGGGCACCGGGGAGGTAATAGACGAAGCGCTCGTCGGGCGACTGTTCCATCACCGTGACATACGAGCCGGCCTGCCAGTTCTTGCCGAGCATTTCCAGCTTGTCGTCGGCCGGGCGGTAGCGGAACAGTTCCGTACTGCCGTGCGTCGATCCGTAGATCCAGCCATCCTTCGACTCGCGAGTCGCGGCCCGCATGCCGGGTGAATTCGTGAATGAGTTCTTCGTGGCGGTGATCGTTTTCTTCGTCGGATCCAACTTCGAGATGCCCGTTTTACCGTTGAAGATGATCGAGCCATCTTTGGCGAGCGCAAAAGCTCGGTTGAATTCGACCGAGCCATCCGGGCCTTGATAGACCACTTTTTTGGTGCGCATGTCAAGTCCCCAGAGGGCATTCCCTTCACCGGCCTCCAGGTTGCACCACCAGATTTGCCGTTCGCGATCGAAGAGCGACGTGGCCGTGCAGCGTTTCGGCGGAAGACTGGTAAAGACCGCCGTCTTGCCGGTCTTCGGATCGTAGCGGTAAATCTGCCCGCCGGGGAGTTGCTCGGTCCAGTGGTGATCCGGCCGGCCGGCCCGGTTGCCATCGTTCAGCGTGCAACAGAAATAGATGGCCCCGTCGAATCCCTCGTCGATCTTGGCATGCACTTTCGACCAGGCCGGCTGACCCTTCTGCGGCGGGACGACCTTGTTCATATCGACGATCTGTTCCAGCACTTTGCGAGCGGGATCCCAGCAATAGACGAAGCATCGGGCATCGCCGCCGACGTCGTCGCCGTGGTCGCCGATGGCACAGTAGACCTTGCCGTCGCTGGCGAGGCAAATGTCGCCCCATGACGACCAGAGCCGTCGCTTGGCCGCGTCGGTGCCGAGGTCGCGGTGGAAGGCGAAGTCCGCCGTCGGAGCGGTCTTGGCCATGATGAAGGGCGCGACGCCCTCTTTTTTCGCCGTCGCCGCGACGCTCTCGGGGATCTGCAGGAACAGATCGGTCTTCAGCGTGATCGTGCCACCTTTCGCGCCCTTCAACTCCGGTGGCCAGAAGGGAACAACTTCGTTGGGATCGATCTTGGGCTTTGGCTTCGGTTTGGTTTTCGCCTGCCCGTTACCGGATGCCGCGATGCAGAGCACCACCAGGATGCCGCCAAGCCAAGCCCTGAATTCATGTGGAAGAGTCATGAAGTCATCCCGTGAGTTGATGGTCGATGTCTGATTGTTGTACCAATCCGAAACCCGTTTATTGGTCTTGAGGAAAGCACCTTCCGCCCGAATGCGTAACAAATCGCCCTTTATTCGTAACAAAAAGCTCCGAATGCGTAACAAATCGCCCTTTATTCGTAACAGAAAAACCCACTTTCGTAACAGAAAAAGGGCCATTCGTAACAGGGGGGTGTCCGTGCTACGTGTTACGAATAGTGAACGGAAGCGGCTTTTCTGAACATCAATAGCCGCTCTTCGGAGGCTTCCGGCAAAGAGCGCGGACTAGACATGGAACGGTACCCAATCGCCATTCGCGTCGATCACTTCGTTCGGTGTGAAATTCGCCTTGTATTCAAGGGACTGACAGCCCTGGACATAGTAGCCGAGATAGAGATAGGGGATGCGGACGCGGGCGGCTTCCGCGATGATGCGCAAGACGTTGAAGGTCCCGAGCGATCGATGGCGTTCGCGGGGGTCATGAAAAAAATAGATGGCAGACATCGCGTTGGGCAACCGATCGACATAGCCGACACCGATCAGGCGATCGTTCAGATAATAGCACCATTCCTGGGTGGGAAAGGGATTGTCCACGAATGATTCTTGATAGCTCGCTTCCTGTTTCGGATCGTGGGACGGCCAACCCCGGGCGTCGGCCTGGAAGGAATGAAAGCGATCGTAGAGAGCGAGCTTCTCTTCCGTGACGCACGGGTCGCCGACGGTGATGCGCAGATCGAGATTCCCGTTCCACGCCCGTCGCTGGCTGCGATTTGGTCGGAAGGTCGCGATCGGCACGCGGATCGATTGGCAGGCCTGGCAGCTGGCGCACCGTGGCTGAAACATGGTGAAGCCGAAACGTCGCCAGCCGACGATCAGGCGATCCTCATACTCCTCGGCCGACATCTCGGCGACGATTTCGTAAGCGAGGCGCGATGTTTCCTCGGGCAAATAGCTGCATGCGCTCGGGAAGGAGTGGAACGTGTAAAGAGATTGCATCGTCGTCCAAGGCTCGCGGGCCGGGATTCACCAGTTTTATCATCATAGCCGAACGACGGGGCGTTTCTCAATCGAGACTCTTCGTAGGACGGCCTCTTCCCTGGCCGTCCTTCACGACGCGGGAACTGCAATGACGGCCAAGGAAGGCTGTCATTTATACACAACTGTTTCACGGTTCGTGGCCGAAGGTTTGCCAGGCTTGGGCGAAGTCGGCCATGCGGCGTAGGCCGCCCCAGATTGGTTGGGGGC
>JAIOQJ010000751.1 GCA_021413475.1 Planctomycetota bacterium
CACCTGATGGTCGAGGCTGGCACCGGGGTTGGGAAATCGTTCGCGTATCTCGTCCCCGCCATCGAGGCCGTGCTGGCCAACGAGAAGTTCCGGGTCGTCATTTCCACCCACACCAAGGCGTTGCAGGATCAGTTGCTCGAAAAAGATCTCCCCTTCCTGCAGAAACACTTCGAGGCCCCGATCAAGGTGGCGCTGGTGAAGGGACGTAACAATTATCTGAGCCTTCGCCGATTAAGGGTCGCGTCGCAGCGGGTGAGAACATTGTTCTCCGATCATCAGGCCCAAGACCAGATTGTGCAGCTTGGCAAATGGTCCCGGCAAACGGCCAGCGGCGACAAGAAGGATCTACCGTTCAAACCGTCGTCGGCGATCTGGGACCATGTCGAGAGCGATTCGGGAAATTGTCTTGGCAAGAACTGTCCGAGCCACGGCGACTGTTTCTTTTACAAGGCCCGGCGAACTATTCAGGGGGCCCAGATTTTTCTCGTCAACCACGCCATGTTCTTCAGCGATCTGGCCCTACGTCGCGAAGGCGTGAAGCTGATCCCCGATTACGATGTGGTGATCTTCGACGAGGCCCACACGCTCGAAGACGTCGCGGCCGACCATCTGGGGATCGACCTTAGCCAGGGGAGCATCGACTATCACTTCAACAAATTGCTCGCGCCGACCAAGAAGAAGGGCTTGCTCGCCGCGAATGCCCATGAACAGACGATCGCCCAGCTCGAAATCGCCCGCCGGGCGGCCGACGAATTTCACGGCACCGTTCGCGGCTGGTTGAAACAAGCGGACAATCGCACAGGCCGTGTGCGGGTGAAGAATATCGTCCCGAATTTGCTCTCCGAGGAGCTTCACAAGCTAGCTTCGTGCATTTTCGAAGACTCCAAGGAGATCCCCCAAGCGGAGGTGCGGATCGAGTACGAGAGCGCTGCCGACCGCTGCTCGGTGTATGCTCACAAGCTCAACCGCTGGCTCGATCAGGCCCTTGAAGGCCAGGCGTACTGGATCGAGGAACGTGGTGAAAAGAAGAAGGTCGCCCTGGTTTGTGCGCCGGTTGATGTCAGCGCCGCCCTGAAGGAAGAACTCTATTCCAAGGTGAAAACGGTCGTTCTGACCAGTGCGACGCTGAGTGTTGGCAAACGCAAGGGATTCGAGCATTTCCGCCAACGGCTCGGGCTTGACACCGGCGACACCAATATGCTCGGCAGCCCTTTCAATTATCGCGAACAGGCCGAGTTGCATCTGTTTCGGAACATGCCCGACCCATCTGCGAAGAGCCGTGAGTACGAGAACGCAGTGATCGAGAAGATCCCCGAATTTGTGATGAAGACAGAGGGCAGGGCCTTCGTCCTCTTCACCAGTTACAACTTCCTGAACCGCGCGGTTATGGAACTTCGTCCTTGGTTCACCCGTTACGGCTTCAATCTTCTCTCCCAGGCTGACGGCCTCGCTCCCCAGAAATTACTCGGCCAATTCCGCGACACGTCGCGTTCGGTGCTGTTCGGCGTCGATACGTTCTGGCAGGGTGTCGACGTGAAGGGCGAAGCGCTCTCGAACGTGATGGTGACGAAGCTGCCGTTCGCGGTCCCCGATCGCCCGCTGATCGAAGCCAGACAGGAAGCGATCGAAGCCGCCGGCGGTAAGCCGTTTTTCGATTATCAGGTGCCGCTGGCGGTCATCAAATGGAAGCAAGGCTTCGGCCGCCTGATCCGCACCAAGACCGATCACGGCATCGTCGTGCTCTTCGATCCGCGTGTGCTGACCAAGCAATACGGGCGCGTGTTCCTGGATGCGATTCCGAAGTGTAAGGTGTTTGTGGATGGGGTGGAGGAGCCGGGCGGAGTGGGCTGACAACACATTTTGTTCGTAGCCAAAGGTTCTAATGTCCCGTATTCCTCAAGACATCCTGGATGACTTGGCCGCTTTCGCCGCTGGCCTACGACCTTGGTCAGAATGGTCCAGCTGGCTTGCGGGACATGCATATAGGCTAGCTCCAGTGATTGATCGGCCTCGATTTAGAGAAATTAAAGCGACACCACCGATAGGCGTGGCTGAAATGTTTCGCGATGAAGGGATTGCCATTTTGCCGTCCGAATCGCGATTTCCCGGCATGCCTCGTGAACCCGTTTCATCGATTGAGTACGAGGTATATACGGCCGTCTGCAAGCAGAAAGATTTGTTTCGGTTTCATTTGCCGGATACGACCTTTGAAGATCAAACCAACCCCGACACATTCGAACACTCGAGAAGACGAATGGCATTTGACGAACGTCGTCGAGAATATCGCATCATCGAGCCAAGCCTGATTGG
>JAIOQJ010000752.1 GCA_021413475.1 Planctomycetota bacterium
AACGCAAGAACGGTAAACATGGAGCAAGCTCCTTAAAAATCGTTTCAACTCAATCCGTAGAACTTGGCCGCGTTGTCGTGGAAGAGTTTCAATTTCTCCTCGTCCTTGCGGTCCTTGACGATTTCCTTCAAAGCATCGACCCACTGCTTATAGCTGGCGGCCAACGTACAGACCGGCCAGTCGCCGCCAAACATCACGCGATCCCAACCGAAACTCTCGATCGTGTGATTCACGAGCGGGGCCAAATCGGCCGGCCCCCATTTGTCCTTGTCCGCGGAAGCGACGATCCCCGATACCTTGCAGACGAGGTTCTTCTTCTTCCCCAACAGTTCCATGTCTTTCTTCCACTGCGTCCGATCGGTTTTGACCGGTCCATTGCCGCAGTGGTCGAGGATGAAGCGAGTTCCGGGGCACTCATCGACGAGCTTCGCCGCATCCCCCAGTTCGCCAGGACGGATACAGATATCGTAGCTCAAGCCGAGATCGCCGAGTAGCTGGATCCCCTTGATGAACTCTTTTTTCAAGCAGAAGCCCGCCGGGGTGCTATCCACATGAATCACCTGGCGGACGCCCTTGATGTACGGGCTTCCCTTGAACTGCCGGGCGTATTTTTCGAACCCCTCCGAAGCTGGACGGCCCGAAACAACGGCGGCTACCATTGTCGTTTTTCCCGATTTGCACAAGTCGAGAACGTAATCGGCTTCCTTCTGCTGCTGCTCGGGAACGACATCCACTTCCATGTAAACCGATTTGACGACATTCAGCCCCTTCACCGCTTCGGCATACACGTCCGGCGTGTAGCTATTCCCGATCGGCGATCCTTCCTTGAGCCAGCCGAGTTTGAAGACTTTCAGATCCCAGAGATGCTGATGCGTATCGATGATGGGAATCATCTTCGGTGCGTCCTTTGCCAGACCAGGGAGAGTAACGGCAACAGTTGCGGAAGCGGCAAGAAACTCACGGCGATTCATCGGGTTGTCCTCGCGCGGAAGGGAGAGTGTGTTGCGGGCGAATTGTAAGGGAAAAACGCGCCAATTGGAAGCGCTAGTTTGAAACGCACCGGTGGCGACAGACCTCTGGTCTGTCGGAAAAAACCAGAAACTCTACGTCGTGGCAATCCCCGTCTCTCGATTAAGGCTTTTTCCGACAGACCAGAGGTCTGTCGCCACCGGTGTGTCTACGGCACCACGGCAATCTTGGACCCCTCGGACCTCAAGCCCGCACTGTTAATGACGATGATCCGATACTCATGATTGGCCCCCGGTTTCGGCGATCGATCGACGAAACGCATCTCGGGCAACGGCTTCTCGGGCGTGTCGTGATAGGACATCGACTGAAACAGCGGCCGGCCGAATCGCCCCACCGGTTTCTCCGGTAGCTGGGCGAGATCCTTGCCGTCGCGCTGGATCACGAAGGCCAGGATGCCGCTCTCGAAATCCGCCTCGGCTTGCCAGGTGATTTCGACGGTCTGATCTTTTGTAATCGCTTTCACTTCAGTGGCAGCCGCCGGCGGCGTGGTGTCGGCGACCGCGCCGGTCTTCACGTACTCGGCCCAGGCCTTGGCGACGCTCTCGTTCGGCAGCCACACGGACTCGGCAACGTTCCCCTTGAACGACGCGGCGGCTTCCGCCTTCTCGCCGAGTATTTCCGCGAGCCAGGGCGTCTTCGGATCGATCGCCTTGAGTTTTTGATCCTTGGCATCTTTGTCGGGAAGACGCAGGGCCAGGCACGCGTCGAAGAACGGGATCGCGAGATAGCGTGAATCACCGCACTCGTGAGCCGTGCGTGGATCGGGTGCGAAACCAGCGGGCGCGCCCTTGGCACGATAGGCCTTGAACATCGCCATGCTGCCCGTCCAGGCGCCGCTGAAGCGTTTGTCGTCCTTCTCCTTGCCGCCGGGATTGAGCATCATCGGCACCGAGTAGGCTGCTTCCGGAATCTCGGGCTTGGGAACGTCTCCCTTTTCCCAGGCGGAGAAGGCCGTGCCCGAACGAAACCAGATGGCGACGATGCGCTCGGGAAATTTCGTTTGCATCAAGCTCGCCCAGAAGCCGCCGCCCGAATGGCCCCAAAGGCACCAGGGAACCATCTCCAGTTCGGGGTGCTTCGACTTGGCGGCAAAATCGGCCAGCGATTTCAGGAATGTTTTTTCGGAGCCATTGCGTGGGTCGCACCAGAGCCTGCAGTTCTGCTTGTCTTCCTGATGATAAGAGGGCCCAAGTAGAGCGCAGTCCCACTTCTTGGCCAGTGCTTGCCAGTGCAGATCGTAGGCGGCGGTCGCTCCGCCCTTGCAGGCACCCGAACCGCAGCCGTGTTGGTGGACGATGATGCCGCGAATCCTCTGCACGCCGTCGGGAATCCACAGCGTGTAGGTCACGCCAAATTCGAGTTCCCCGGCCTTGGTTGAGGGAGGATAAATGACTTCGTGATAGGTGCCCGCCGCGTGGGTCTTGCCTGCAAGAATCAGGATAAGCATCGCCATCAGACGAAAACGCATGTGAGTCGCTCCATAAGGATGAGGCAGATTATATGCCGTTCGCGGGTTGTAGGGGAGAATCGTCATTTGATCCGAGCCCGAAGCGTTAGCAAGGGCGAATTCGCCCTTGCTCACGCTTCGGGCTCGGATGCCGCGAAGAGATCATTTAGCCAACGAATCAACCGCCAACGTAGTTACATATTGAAAGCCGCAATGTACCGAACCTGTCGATCGACGGGATCATCGCGTCTGGTTGAACGGGTTTGGCGGAAGCCCGGCCGCCGGGAGGTGAATTCGCCAGAGTTTCCCCCGGACCGAGGTCGATTCGTTATCTTGGACGATAGGCGCACCTGCCGAGTGAGTGGAGACCGACCGCAATGGAGAGCAACCAACTAGATCCCCCTCCGTTCTGGAGCGAGACGGCCGTCTTTCGCATGAGCTTGTTTGGCGTGGGTCTGGCATCGATCGCGGCGGCGATCGGCCTGTTTTTCCCGGCCGATGATTCCGCTGCCGCCTGGGTCAACGATTATCTGGTGCCGATGCGGGCGATCCTGAGTGCCCTTGGCACGATCCTGGCGGGTTGCGCCGTCTCGTTGCGATTTCGGCAAACCAAGTTCTGGCTGCTGACCGCCGCGACGTGCGGCCTTGCTGGCCTCGGCTTCCCGCAAGCTTGGGACTCTTTTAGCATGGTGGCGTATGTTTTCGGCTCTGTATCGCTGGTCGGCGCACTGATGACCGTCGTTCCGTTCCAGTGGCGGATCGGCATCGCCGGGGCTTTCGCGCTGTATCACTTTACCGGCATTTTCCTGGCGGTCACCAGCCCGCAGCCAGCCCCCTTCTTGACAACACAACTATGGGCTCTCGCTTTTCGGCCGTACCTGTATTTCGCCTACCTGAACAATGCATACCAGTTCTATTCTCCCCAACCCGGCCCCGCGAGCGAGGTGTGGTTTTGCATCAAATACGAGCCGCTTGTCACCGATCGGGTGCTGATGGAGGTTCTCCAGCAAACGCCAGATGGCGAACCGGTCCGCGACAAGAATAAGGATCTCGTTTATGGCCCAATGCTCGATGCCAATGGCGAGCCAACCGGTGAACCCATTTACGATGCCGGCAAGAACCTCATTTTCAAGAACGAAAAGGATCGTCACGGGAATCCGCTGAAGAAGCCCCTCTACTTCGATTCTCGTAGGCAGAAGCCTCAATACGTCCAGGAGATGCGCTGGATCAAAATTCCACGCCGCGAGAACGATTACAAGGACCCCCTCGGCCAAACCTTTTACCGCCGATTGTCGCTGACCGAGTACGTTTCGCACGGGACCGCGATCACGGAGTTCCCACCGAAGATCCAGGCGGAACTCAAGAGCCGCCGTCTCAACGTCACGAGCATTCCGCTAAACGAGGCCCTGATCAATATTTCGGGCCAGTACCGCTACCCAAACTGGGATGTGCAGAACTACCTACTGCCTTCCTACGTGCGGCATACCGCACTCGCCAATCAGCGGCCCGATCGAAAAATCAGTTCCATCATGGTCTATGCCGTAACGCACACCATTGTGGAGCCCGAACAGTTCGTCGGTGCCATTTACGATGGCAAGAGACGCGGCGTTTCCCTGATGGATCCGACAACGTACTGGCCCTACTACATGGGCGAATTCAATACCGATGGCGAGTTGCTTCGCAAGAACGACGAGTTGCTTTACTGGCTAATCCCAATTTTCCGGAACCCGGCCGCGCCGCCCAGTGAATTCGAGAATTTACCCCGCCGCTTGAAACTGACCGATTACAAGCGGCTCTATTTCGATTGCATCGCGATTCATGCCGGCAGCCACCACATGGCAGGGGAGCTCGATAAGTGAACGCACCATCATCCACGTCAGCCGGCGGCGCGAATGGGCTTCCTCTTCGCAACGCCTGGAGCCGCTTCTGGTTTCAACCCACCGACCCGACTGTCCTCGGCCTGATGCGAATCGTCGTGGGACTGGTGGTGGTCTACATCCATCTGGCCTATTGCTTCGACTTCAAGACCTTCTTCGGCACTACTGGCTACTGGGATTTGAAGTCGGCGAATTTCGAACGGAAACAATCGCCGATTATCCTTCACCCGTGGGGCTGGGAACAGGCCGCTCCACCGATCCGGACGCCGACGCTGATCGATCGACGCGTCGCCGTTTTTGATTTCCTCAAACACCTGCCGACCGACAAACAGGAGCGCGAGGCCGCCCTGACATACCTCTATTTCATTCTTGAACAGGGCAAGCGAGGGATGCCCGTCTCCGAAAATAACTACAAAGTCGCCCTCACCGGCCTACGCAAGCATCTGGAATTGACGAAGGACGAACAAGCACAAATGGAAGTGCTGCTTGCCGAGAACGCGCCGAGTGAAGCAAAAATGAAGCGTATCATCACGCTCCCCGATTTCTATTTTCAGTTGGATGCCGACGAACGCCTGAAGCTCTGGCGCGACACTTATCGCTTTTTGAACACGCTGCCTCGCTACACGATCAAGGTCCCCAGCGATGGCGACGAGGACGAAGAGACCGTTATCAATGTGAACTTCGTCTACGTAATCGAGTGGCTCGAAGAATTGAGCGGCACCGAACGCGCCAATCTGGCGAAATATCTTCGTGAATTGCCGGAAGGCCCGGAAGGCCAACGGCTTCTCGAATACTTCGAGAGTTGGCAATCGGATCAGCGACAAAACTATGGCCAGGGACGTCGAGTTTTTTCGATCTGGTACCATATTCAGAACACGGCGACGATGTGGTTCTTTCACATCTTTTTCCTCTTCATCTTCGTCTTGTACACCATTGGTTTCTGCACGCGCGTCACTTCCGTGATGACGTGGATGGCCGCCCTGTTTTACATCCATCGCACGCAATACGTCCTATTCGGCATGGACACGATGATGAACGTGCTGCTGTTCTACTTGATGATCGGGCCAAGCGGCGCGGCCCTCTCGGTCGATCGGCTCATCCTGCGTTACCGGGCCGCCAAGGCAATCGCCAAGGCGGGCGGCAAGTCAGTCCCCTGGGCCGAAGCGGCTCTGGCCGGACCACGTCCGTCGGTCCTGGCCAACTTCGTGCTGCGGCTCTTCCAGATTCACTTCTGCTTTATCTACGCCTCCTCGGGCCTTTCAAAGTTGAAAGGCGGGCCGTGGTGGAATGCCACCGCGTCGTGGATGATCATCGCCAATCCCGAGTTCTGCCCGGTCCACTACCAGGCCTATGAACAGCTCCTGCACCTGATTGCCTCGTACCGACCGCTCCTGAATGTGATGTTCATGGGAATCGCCTATTTCACACTATTTCTGGAAATCTCGCTGCCGTTTCTGGTCTGGACCCGAATGCGCCCGTTCATGGTCTGTCTCGCGATTTTCTTGCACACGGGCATCGCCTGGATCATGGGTTTGACCTGTTTCGGCCTGCTCATGATGACTTTGTTGCTCTCCTACTTCCCGGCATCGGTCATCCGTGAGCGTCTCCTCTGGCCGACGGGGTCCGGCACCAAGATGACGCTGCGCTTCAATAGCCGCTCGAAGCGTCAGCTGCGTCTCGCCAGCCTGTTGCGTTCCCTCGATCTCACCGGCCAGATCACCTGGCAAGACGAGGCCGCCACCGCGACCAATGCCGTCCCTCCGCGTCTGCTCGGCAGCGGGGGCCAGCCAGTCAACGGCGACGGCGTGCTGCCCGCGGCGCTCAAGACGCTCGTGCTGGGCCGTAATCTTGCCTGGATGCTCTGGGTCCCCGGCGTTTCAATTCTTTTGCGAAGCTTGCTTTCGGAACAAGAAGGGACAAAACCCGCGGCCCATGCGGCATAAATAAGTAAAAAAGCGAGCGGAGCCGCGTGAGCGGCGGGTGATGCGAACGGCGTCGCCCGGCCGCTCACGCGGTTCGGCTCGCCTTTTCTTTCGCCGTTGATTTATTGCGCGATGCGAAATTGATTCGGCACGAAGCCCTGGCTGAGGATCCATTGAGCGACGCGTGCTTCCGCCCAGCGGAAGCCGCCGTTGCCATCGTGGCCGAGGAATCCGAGATGCCCGCCCGACGGCGCGACGATGGTCTCGCAGAAAGGGCTCGGCGGGAGTTCATCGTATGATCCCACATCAATAAAGGGATCATCTCGGGACGTGAGTAGAAACGTCGGCATGCGGATGCGCGACACCCATTGGAGCGCGGACGCCTGCCGCAAATATTCTTCGATACTCGCGAAACCGCCTTGTGGAACCGTGTAAATCTCATCGAAGCGACGAAGGGTCGTGCCACGCGGGAATGGGGGAATTTCCAGCTCGGGAAAGTGCCGCGACCGCGCATGGACTTGGGAGATGAGATGCTTAACGTAGAAGCGATCGTAAAAGGGATACTGAGAAATCAATTCGGCGCAACGAACCAGGTCAAGCGGCGCGCCCAAGGCCGCCACCCCGACAAGCCCGTTGATCGGACGATCCGCCGCCTCGCCTGACATTTTCAGGGCGATCCCGCCACCCATCGAGAAACCGGCCAAGACGAGCGGAGAGCCGGGATTTTGTTCGGCCATCCACTCAAGTGCCGAGCGAATATCCGCCGAGCAGGTCGCATTGTAAAAACTCTTCGCATGAATCGCACCGGCTCCCACGCCGCGGAGATCGATGCTGTAAACACGCATGCCATTGCCGGTGAGCCGATTCGCGATTCGGCGAACGTACACCGAGCGATGGGAGCCGCCCAAGCCATGGACCAACAGAGCACACCCCTGCCCTGGCTGCCAGGAATCCGGTGTTTTCTCATGTAAGGCAAGCTTGTCGCCATCGGGAAGGGGGACGAGGTGTAAAACCGAACTTAAGTGATCACGCGTCCAACCAAAAAAACGGCCGACTACCGTCTGGACGTGAGGATTGCTCAGAAAAGGCAAAGGCCGAAACGATGGTAGGTCGGGAACACTCATGAATGTTGCAAACCACGAGTGGTGGAAAATTCTTGAAAGTACTTCACGTAACGTAGGATCGCCCACGAATGACACCGACAGCCGCGCCCTCCAGGCTGAGCTAAATATTCACGCAAAAGAGCGTTGCGTTCCAGCCGGTTCCGATGCGGCTCGTTCCTTGCCGCAGTGATCGCCATGAACGCTCCTACACCCTTCGTTCCATCAACGACTCATCGGGCAGTCTAATTTCGTCAGCGCGATTGTTGACCTTTAGCCCGATCGTCACTCGACGGGGAATCACTTCGTTTCAAGGCATTTCGAATTGGCCGAACCGGTACGACCCGCCCAGTTCACGACCCAAAAACGAACCACCTGAAAACAATCTTACATTAATCATTTCGTCTGAATAAAACAGCTTCCATAATCTTCAAGATCAAGTCTTATCCCAGAAGTCTTTTTACGTCAACGCCTTCTGAAAAACTCGGGTTCGAGGAATACGATCAACAACGGTCGATGAGTGCCCTCCTTATTAATTGTGAGCCAAAGTATTAAGTCACTAATCTAACCATTCATTCTGTGTGCAACCTCTCCTCCCAAGGGATTACCACATGCCCTACCAACACCCCCGTTGCGAAGCACTTCCCCTGGCCAATCATCAGGTCGCTTTCATCGCCGATGGCAAGGAACGCCTCCGCTGGCATTTCGATCCAAAATATCCCCGGCCGTTTCTGTATCCGCTCATCGGCCCGTCGGGAACGTCCCTCACCCGCATGGGACACCCCGGCGCACCAAACCACGATCATCATCGCTCGATTTGGTTCGCGCACGAGAAGGTGCTTGGCATCAACTTCTGGTCCGATCCGGCGAAGGCGGCATCGCCCGCAATCAAGCAGAAGCAATGGCTCTGTTATCAGGATGGCGAGAAAGAGTGCGCCATGGCCGTGCTTCTCGGCTGGTACGACGGCCACGACCCCAGGGAGTTGATGGAACAACAATTGATTGTCGCCGTCCGACCGGGACCGGATGGTGAGACGTTCGTTGAGATCCAGGCGACATTTAAGCCGACCGGTGAGATGCTCGAATTCGGCAAGACGAACTTCGGCTTCCTGGCCGTGCGCGTCGCCAAGAACCTCTCCGAGTATTTCGGCGGAGGCACCTTGACCAACAGCGATGGCAAGGTTCACGAGCCCGCGATCTTCGGCAAGTCCGCCAAGTGGATGGATTACAGCG
>JAIOQJ010000753.1 GCA_021413475.1 Planctomycetota bacterium
GTTTCTTCTGACCACAACTCTGACTATTTCCCTATTCACACTCTCAGCGAAACCGGCGAACGCCTACTGGAATTCGCCGCAAAACAATCATGGATATGGTTGGTTCCTCGGCCATGCCATGAACTGCATGCCCAGCCTCCATTTTCACGGTCCGCTCTATAGTTATGGCCCGTACACAGGGCCCGGTTATCAGACGATGTACATCCCAGGCGCGCACTGGGGATCTTACGTTCCCGCTTATCCGCCAGCGTATTACGGGATGCAGGGCTTTCCGAATTCGTGGAACCAGTCCAACCCCGCCTATTACGTTCCGCAAGGCGGGCCAGGGGGTGGGCAAGCGGTAAATCCGTACTATCCGCAGGCTCAATTCCAGGCGAATGGCAACACTCCGCAGGGCGCGTATTATGCGAACGGCTATCCCGCACAGGCTCCTTACCCGGCCAACGGATATCCCGTGCGACCCGCGAATCCAGTGCATGTGAACATTCAGCCAAATGAACCACCACTTTTGATCCCATCGTCGGCACAAAGACCGCAAGCTCCGGCTCTCTTGCCGAATCCGGTGGTGGCCCAGCCGATCCCAGTGACGCCTTTGCCGACGACAACGATTTCAGCGAACGATTACTACGGCAACCGTGCCCCCGCTTTTATCGGTGCCATCCGCGCTCGACGAAATCAGTAGGAACTGAATCTGTCGGTTTTTTTGCCGGTGCTGATCGGTGAAACCTGACGCCTCATCCCGATCGAACGGGAACGACTATCCAGTATCTCTCCAATTCGCGCTCCGATGATTTGCATGCCGCAGGTCACTCGTGCAGGATTGGAAGTGTGATTCTCGTGCGCTCTCTCCGGGGGGAGCGGCACGATTCCAGGGACCGGATCGAATCGAGAAAACCATGAAGAAATGGATGTTAACACTGGCCGTGGCCCTCTCCGCGCTCGGCGCGTCAAATGCATTCGCGGAAGGCATCCCCGCTGCTCATTCCAAGGGGCCCTTCAGCAATCATCGAGCATTTCCCTCTTCATATAATGGACAGAACCTTCCCGTCTATCAAGCCGCCCCCTGGTATCTCTACTGGCCATACGATGCTCACTTCATGTCGTCGGCCCCGATGACGGGGGCCTTCTACGCTCCGCCGATGATGGGCAGCTATCCGTCCCAACCTTACTTTCCCGCTCAACAACAGCCCAATTACGGCGGCCCGCCGATGGGCGGCGGCTTTCCGATGCAAGGGTATGCCCCCCAGCAGGCGCTGCCGAACTACGGGGCACCGCCCGTTGGCGGAGGTACTACTGTACAATCTTCCTACGCTGCCCCCCAGCCGAGCTACGGCCCACCCGCGACAAGTTACGTCAGTCCTACACCTTCGAATAGGGGCCAGATATTTCGAGGAACACTCTTCAACTCCAGGTCGAGCGGGTCAACGCGGATCATTCCGTGATCTCGTCACATCGCACACGAAAAAAGGCCGGCTGGGTTTGACCCACGCCGGCCTTTCGCATTCGTTGATGGCCAATTCCGTCCGATCACAACCAGAACCATTTATAGATCTCGAACGCCTCACAGTATTTGCCGGTAAGGTGATGGAACAACGCCCAGCCCGTCGCAAGGCCGACGGTGCGGGCGATTTTCATGAACTCCTTGTTCTGCTGGCTCGCGTGCGCCTGGAGGGCACGATCCTTTTGGCGGATCGCTTCCTCGGGAAGGTTGACGAAAAGCGTCGGATGGAACGAGTTCGGTTTCGTTGATGGCGATTGGTAGAGGAGGACCGTACCCAGATAATTGCGAAGAGCGGAAATCGACGCCTCATGTGCTTCGCGATGGTCGGCGTGGGTGTCTTCACCACTATGGGTCAGGATCATGTCAAACGGTCGCGGCCGCTTGTCGTCATGTACGCGGGATTCGATCGTTCGGATTAATTGATGGCCAAGTTCGTGCAAACCGCAATCGGGAAACTCAAGCACCTCGACATTTCGCGCTGGCACTCCAAGAAGCTGAGCCGAGAGCACCGATTCCTTCCGACGCTTCGAGCGATCGTAGAACTCCCCTTCCTTTGGATGCTGGATCCCCTCGGTCAGGATCAGGAAGTGTACGACCGCATTATGTTCCTGGATCAGGCGGTGGACTAAACCGCCCGCACCGATCTCGATGTCGTCGGGATGAGCGCCGATGGCAAGCACATGGGGAGAATCAACGGGAACAATCACGATCATGGCTCCATGAGGGAGATACCAGTCATTCGTGGGTAAGCTTGTTAGAACCTAGTACAAATTTACCCAGAATGCGAAATTGTTGCAATTCGAGGTTCAATCGATCATTTGAAGGCGCCAATAAAAGTGGCACACAACAGACTGCGCCAAGGGTTTTTCCCCATCTTCCTCATTGCCAAACCCAACTCTCAATGACAATAATGGCCCCGAAGCCCCTCTCCGACAGAACCGCACCAGTGAAAACACCATGCGACACCTATTGCCGATCATCCTTTTCCTGCTCGCCTCTACGCTGATGGTCCGAGCGGCCGACGGCGAAATTCCGCCGGCGGCCAAGGTGATTCGGGCCGAGGCGATGAAGCCGAACAATGGGCCCGACGGTCGGCCTCTGCCTCTGGTAGCCCATTGGCATCGGCGGAGTTTGCCGTTGAGCTTTCAGATCGAAATGATCAACAAAGGGCATTTCGTTCTTCCCTGGCAGGCGTTCGAAGTCGGCTCCGGCAAGGGCGAGCTTGGCTACGCCGCGGACATCAAAAAACTTCGCGAATGGGGATTGCCGTTGGCCTTGATCACCGGCGGGCAATGGGAAGCGTCCTTCTATACCACTCCGGAATACCTTGAAGCCCCCGCGGAGAAAACGGGCGTCGGCGTCAGTGCGGCCACGGGCAAGAAGATCAAGGCGGTTAGCCCGCTCAGCCCTATCGAGCCCTGGAACAAGTTGGGCCATTCCTGGACCGAGAATGACACCGTCAAGAAGCTGGCTTCGTTGTATCCAGACATCCCGCTTGTGCTCTTTGTTTCCAACAACGAGGCCAATCGGATGCGCTGGTACGGAATCGACAAGGACAAGTACTTTGTCGACAAGTACGGGCTCGATAAAGACGACGAATTCAAGCGCAAAGTCGTCGCCGACGGCTACATCGAGCGTTACAAGGCCATGATTCAAGGCATGCGCGACGGCTTGCCGAGCGACGTGTGGAAGAAGAATAGCCGATTCATCGCTTACAACGCGCTCGGCCCGGACCACTTCGGCCGTCCCATGGGAAGCGAACTGGGCGGTTGGTTGAAGTACAGCCATACAACCAAAGATCGCATCGCGTGGGAGCCCTTTGCTTGGGAAGGGGCGGTGCCGGAGTCCTACGACAATCACTGGGAGCCGGAGAAGGTAAGTTGGCGGGTCTGGAGTTGCCAGGTCGAAATGATGAACGGGGTGTTGCTGCGCCAGGAGGCGTTCAAGGCGAACCCGAATTTCTGGCACGAGGTGATCTTCTGGAACGGCGACTTCAGCGACAAGAAAAACGACAAGATCAACAAGTTGAAACAATACGCCGAGCAGGGCGTGCCTTACACACCGGAAGTATACGCGGGCTGGGTGAAACACAATCTCTGGGTGCTGACGCCGCGCGTGGCACGGGAATGGCGATCGAGTGCCGACGATAAGGATCGCTGGTGGAAGTATTTCGAACAGATCATCACGGCCATCGATACCATCCATCGCGACCCGGTGCTGACACGCTTCTGGCGAAAAGGAGAGTTGGTCGCCAACCGTGCGCGGTCGCATCCGTTCAACGATCGGGTGCCCGAGAAATTCAAGAACGTCGATCGCTGGTACAACCTGGATTCGAGCCTCGACCCGGCCGGCGAGTGGAATCTCAAGACCGAGTTACCCGTGATGGCGGTGGCCCGGGTTCTCGGCGAGAAAGGCAAGCGTGAATGGCTGGTCTACGCGCATGCGACCAAGAAGGATCAAGAGAACGTGGAACTCACCATCCCCGATTACGGCAAGGTTAAGGTGAACCCGAAACTCGCCGGTAACTACTACTGGGTCAAAGAAAGCGACCGCTCGCTGAGCGAAGTGGGGAAGTAACGAAAAACATTTTTCACTACAGAGACACAACCCGGCGTAGCCGGAACCAAATCCGAAGACAGTTGAACCACAGAGGCACAGAGATCACAGAGAAAACCAGAACAGAAGCACTGCGCGATAGAGCGCAACCGAAGAGTTTTAGCCACGGATGAAACACGGATTTGACACGGATAAGACCGAGAATGAAGATGCTCTGGATTTCATCCGTGTTTGATCCGTGTTCCACCCGTGGCTAAAACTTTCTTCGCGGGTGCAAAGAATTTGAACGTTAGTGGTACAGAACCACAGAGAAAATCAGGACAACCAGGTAAGAAACTTCGGGTGAATTCCTTCCTTCCTATTCGTTGAATTTTTTCTCCGTCTTCTTCTCTGTGTCTCTGTGGTTCAATTCTTACGTGATGCACATAGGGGCTTCGTCGCGCGTCACCCGCGTTCTGGCGAACGCGGCTATGGCGGAAATGCCTTCACTCTTCATCCTCCCCCTTGAACTACTCCGACTTAAAGCACTCCCAAATATCCGACAGCGGCGGTAGTTCGCCGCTGTCGTAGTATTCGTCGTTTTCGTTTTTCAGGCGGAAACGCCAGGGTTTGTCGCGGGTGCCGAAACCTTGGCGGCGGATGCGCTTTTCGAGCCAGGCCTGGAGGAGCCAGCGGTAAAGAGTTGCCGGGCTGGGGCGTTCCTGGTCGGGGGGCCAATCCATCAGCAGGTCGTGATGGGTGGCGGCCGCCTTTCTGCCTTTCAAAATCTTCAGAATCTGGTCCCAATTTTCCTCGAACTGCTGAGTGAACGGGCTGAGGAGATTGGTGAAGAGTCCGGTATTGGGATTCCATTCGAAGCAGAGTTCTTTCGGCGTTTCCGACTTACGCGAAAGAGCGACGATCCGCCGGCGGCAGGCGTCCGACGGGAGTTTGCTGAAGGGGTTCAATTCCAGCACGATATCGACAAAGCCGAGTAACGCTCCCGATCCGCGGGCCGACTGGCCGGCCTCCGACGGCTTCTTGCGCGGATGATGCAACAGCAAAACCGCCACCCCTTCCACGGCCAGGCGATGCAGCGGTTGCAGCATCTCAAGCAGGGTGGCCGCGCCCGATTCGCAACGCCCCGGCAGGAACGAGCGGATCGACCACCAACGATTTGGGAAAGCCGTCCGATTGGGAGACCAAACGCGTGGTCGAAAAGAAGAACTGAGCCGCTTGCGGGGTCCGGCGCCGAGCCGCGAGCGGCTTTCGACTACTTCTTCGCCTCGATGCAATACAGCTTTGTCACCGTCTGCAAATAAATCGCTCCGTTGGCGATCGCGGGGGTGCCCATGATTTCTTCTTTGAGGTCATTGGTGGCTAGCACCTCGGCCTTGTCGCCCGCTTTCATGACCGTCACGATGCCCTCGTCGTTGCTGACGTAGATCTTGCCGTCCCCGGCGATGGGCGAGGCCCAGTACTTGCCCTTCTTCAGACGTTCCGTCCAGAGTTCTTTGCCGTTCTTGTCGCCGCACACCATCACGCCCGCGCCGCTCACGTTGTAGATCAGATCCTTGTAAACCACCGGCGTGCAGGAGCCGGAACCGAGTTTCGGCGAGGTCCAGATTACTTCGGGATTCGCGTCGGCCTTCGGCTTCAGGCAGACCAAGCCACGGCCTTGCATCAGCACCATGTCGTCCATCATCACCGGGGTGGCGATAGTGCCGCCTTCGGTTGAGTAGTTCCAGATCTTGTTACCGTTGGCGGCGTTGTAAGCGGTCATTCCCAGGCGTCCCAGGAACAGGATCTCGGTTTTGCCATCGGCCTGGCGCAGAGCGGGGGTCACCCAGTTAATGTCTTTCGGCCGTTCGACCTTCCAGAGATTGCGACCGTCGCTTGTATCGAGTGCCGCGAGAAACGATTCGCCGTCGGAATCCATCGGCACGATCAGCGAGTTCTTCCAGAGAATCGGCGACGAGGCCATGCCGACCTGATTGGCGATCGCCGGATAGTCGCCAGCGAGTGAGCGGTACCAGCGGAGATTACCGTCTTTATCGAAGGAAACCAGATCGGCGGTCGCGAACAGAACGAAGACCCCGTCGGCATTGGCGACGGGACTCGGGGCCGCCATGCTCGATTTCGGATGACAGCCGGTGTTTCCCGTGGCGTTCATCTGCCGGTGCCAAAGTTGTGTTCCCGTCTCGGCATCGAAGCAGACGACGCTCAGCTTGTCGTGGCGAACGCCCGAAGCCGAGGCGACGTAAACCCGATTCCCCACCACCACCGGCGAAGCGACGCTACGGCCGGGCACCGCCGCCTTCCAACGGATGTTTTCCGTCGGGCTCCAGGTCGTCGGTAGATTCTTATCTTCCGACACGCCGTTCGACGCCTGCCCGCGGAATTGCGGCCAATCGCCCGCGGAGGCAAGACTGGCAATCAATAAGAGGCCCGTGAGACTCAGGATATTCTTCATGACGATTATTTCCTCATTGGGTAAAGTACTCCTCACGCTCCGCATGAGGTTAAACATCTCGCGGAGCGAGATGAGTACATTGATTACTTGTTCTTGACGACGGTAACCGGCAACGCGCCGCCCGTGAAGTCGCACAGGCGGACCTGGAATTTCCAGTCTTGCGCCCAGCTATCGGTTTGGTTGTTCTGGCAGACCTTCAGCAGAATGTCGTTGCGACCGGCTTTCAATGTGCCGGTGCTGACGTACTGATCGAAGCGTTGGCCGTGATGGTACTCCTCGCGCGCGAACACTTCCTTGCCGTTCAAAAAGATCCGCACCGCCGAGATGCAGCCGAAGCGGATTTCGACCGGCATTTCTTTCTCGGCATTGATCGACGTAAACGCATAAGCCACGGCATCCTTGTGCTTGCCGAGCGCCTTGTTGAAATCGACAACGCCGTATGGCAACTCGCTTGAATGGGCAATCCATTTCACCATCATGTCGCCCTTACCCTTGTACGTGGCAGCCAGATCGACTTTGGTCTCGGGCTCGTACTTCTTATCGTAACCGGCCCCCTTCGGGCTATCGAATGGGCCAATCAACATCCAATCGGTCACGACGCCAAAGTGGGCGTTCAAATTCGTCTCGACCTTCAAATCCTTAAGCGTCTTGCTGATTTTCTCAACTTGATCCTGGTCCCGGCTGACTTTGAAGAGTTTCTCGAGCGTGGCCGTGGCCTTGGCTGGATCGCTTTTCACCAGCGGAGTCGTCGCCTCCAGAGCGGCGGCAATCGCGTCGCGGCGTATCTCGACGCTCGGGTCTTCGATCATGCCGGGGAGCAATCTTTCAGGGGCCTTGGGATCGGCGACGACGAGGAACTCGTACGCCAGTCGGCGACTTAGCGGGGCGTGCTTGTAATCCTTGACGAACGCTTCGAGCTTGTCCGCGGGGAGCGGGCGTTTCGCTTGCTGTTCTTTCTCGACGATGGCCTGGGCGGCCAGACGCAGCCAGTTGACCGCGATCGGATTGGCGTCGTCGAGGGCCGAAAGCGTCGGGAACAGGGCTTCGCCACCCAGATTGACGAGGGCCTTCCACGCGGTCGAGGCGGCGGGATTGTTCTTTCCCTCGGCCCCGACGGATTTGATGCTGCCCAGCAATTTGACGGCATCCTCCGCCGCATTGGAGCGGACCGGGAATAGAAGGAGGAGCGAAACGAGCAAGACGAGTCGCATGTCAATCCTTTCGAGGAGTGAAGATTGAAGGTGGTAAATTCGGAGAGGCATGAACATGGATTCCTCAAGGAATGGTATTCGAGGTGCGGGATTCTGAAAAGGGTGGGCAAATCCCCGAGGCTCGCAAAGCCTCGCCTCGGGGCTTGAGAAAGCGCATTCCCAAGCCCCGAGGCGAGGCTTTGTGAGCCTCGGGGATCCCTTCACTGTCACTTCCCTTCAAGGCAATACAGATACTTCTGCCCGCGCAGGAATAATTGCTTGCCGACAATCGCCGGAGATGCATCGATCGTATCGTCGAGGCGGTTGGTCGCCAGGACTTCGAGCTTGTTGCTATCTTTCAACACCAGCGTGATGCCATCGCGATCGGTTAAATAGACTCGCCCGGCAGCGGCAGCGGGGGAACTGTAGAAGCTTTTCACTGTCGGCAAGCGTTCTTGGTCGAGCACGGGTTTACCGCTCTTGATGTCGAGGATGGTCAGCACCTGTGTGTTCGCTTGCGTGAACCATAGCCGATCGCCAAGCAACAAGGGCGAGGGAACGTACGGCGTCCCTTTCGCATAGCGCCACGCGACTTTGCCGTTATCCTTCAGATCGTTGGTCGAATTGAGCGGCACGGCCACCGCGGCAGCACCTCGATAGCCGCTCATGATGTAGGCGATGCCATCTTTAACGACGGGTGACGGAATGGCGTTCGTCGTCATCCCCGCAACTTCCCAGATCACTTTGCCATCCGCGAGATCATAACTCCGCACGCGGTTCGAACCGTTCAAGATCACCTGCGTCTTACCGGCATGCTCGACCACCAGAGGGGTATTCCACGAAGTTTTCTCCTCGCGCGGCTTCCGCCATTTCGTTTCGCCCGTTTTGGCATCGACACAAATTAACGACGAATCGACTTCCTGATCCCAGTTCAGGAGCAGCGAATCGCCATGCACCACCGGGGTGACGGCCTCGCCCCAGCCGAGGCGGGTGTGCATCTTGCCGTACTCTTTCGTCCACTTCAAAATGCCGTCGAAATCGTAGGCGAAAACGCCGAATGAACCAAACGAGACGTAGAGCAACTTGCCGTCAGTCGTCGGCGAGCCGGCCGCGTACGAATGGGTGAAGTGTGTCCCTTCGTGGGGAATCTGCTCAGTGGCGATCTTTTTCCAGAGTGGCTTGCCCGTGTTGCGGTCGAAACACATCACGATAAATTGGTGGTAGGTCTCGGGGGCTGTGGTTTTCTTCTCGAAGCGTGGATCGCTCTTCGGCAGTTTGTCGGGTTCGGCTTTGCGATCGGTGGCCATGGCGGTGACGACGAAGACTCGGTCGCCCCAGACGATCGGCGTGGCGCTGCCCTTGCCGACCAGCTCCGCCTTCCACTTGATGTTCGTCTTGTCGTCCCAATTGGTCGGCGGATCGCCTTTAGGGGCGACGCCGGTCGCCAGCGGGCCGCGCCAGTGATGCCAGTTGTTCAGTTTCTCGGTTTCAAAATCGCCGGCCTTGGCGGTGCTTATGGCAAGCCCGAGGATTTGGGCGAGTACGATCCAACCACGCATGATAGAGCCTCCGCGCATGGACAAGCAAGATGGGCGACCCGACCTTCTTAAACTAGCAAATATGCGAAGAATAGCAGCCATTCGGGAAGTGACATTGCAGGCAATTCGCGAATTGTTTCCGGCTTGACACTCATTCGACTCAAGTCTATCTTCCGCCCTCCACAGGTTGGTAGCGGGTGAGTATCGATCGTTCATAGACGTGGTCCCATTGTTGCGGGTCTTAGCTTCGGGGGAAGCAAGGTTGACGCCGGGATGAAACGTTGGAGCGGTCTCAAGCTCACGGGTGCAAGGAAGGATGGTTCCATGAACCGTTACGGAATATTGCTGGCCGGCTCCCTTTTCGCCCTCACCGGGTGCATGAAGGACCATACTTCGCGCCTCCAGATGGAAGAAGAAGCGGAAAAATCCTCGGTTCGCACCGTCGGCGACGTCGCCGAGTTTCAAACGTCCGGAGCGCTTCCCGTCAGCGGCATTGGCTTGGTCGTCGGCCTTGAAGGTACCGGTGGAGGCACTCCTCCTGGCCCCTATCGACAAATGGCCGAGGATTATCTCAAACGAAACAAGATCGATAACCCCAAAGAATGGCTTGATTCACCCAATAACGCCCTGGTGCTGCTGAGTGCGGAGATTCCCGCTGGCTCGCGGCGCGGTGATCGCATCCATGTGGAAGTCACCCTTCCACCCGGAAGCAAGGCCAAGAGCCTGCGCGGCGGCTATCTACTGGAAACTTCTCTGACGCCCTATGCCTCGTCGAGTCAGGTTCGGAACCATCTGGAACAATCCACGGATGTCAAACCCGTTGGCACGGGCGATACACTTTTGAAGGGTCACGTCTTGGCCGATGCGGAGGGACCACTCCAAGGTTCACTCAAGGAGAAGAACCTCGAGTCGAAGGACACGGCCGATGCACCCGACGGGAGCGTCAAGAGAGCCTGGATTTGGAAGGGCGCGCGGACCAAATCGGATCAGCCGTACTTCCTGGTGATGAATCCCGACCAGCAGCGTTACCGGATGGCGATGAATGTCGCCGCCCGCATCAATGAAACGTTTCACGGACCAGGCGCCCTCGAAAAGATCGCCGCCGAGCGTAATGCCGACACCGTGGTACTCATCATTCCCCCACAATACCGAGGGAATGCACCGCACTTCATGCGTGTCATTCGCATGATCCCAATCGACCGTGTTGACGAGTCAAACAGTTACCGGCGGAAACTCGAAGAACAACTGATGCAGCCGGAAACGACACTCGCCGCCGGCATCCGGCTCGAAGCGCTTGGCCGTTCTAGCATCAAGGTTCTACTCGATGCCATGAAAAATAGCCCTTATCCACTAGTACGGTTCGCTTCGGCGGAAAGCCTTGCGTACCTCGGCGAGCCGATCGCCGCCGCCGAGCTTGGCAAACTCACGGAAGCGCATCCGAGTTTGCAAGCGTTCTGTCTGACCGCTCTTTCGTCGCTCGATGAGTCCGCCAGTAGTTTCGCCCTGCAGGATTTACTTGGGTCGGAAAATCCCGAAATCCGTTACGGAGCATTCCGGGCGCTTCGCGAGCTTGATCCACGCTCGGAAGTCTCGCAAGGTTTCCGCATGAACAAGAACTTCTTTATGCACGTGGCCTCGAAGGATTCGCGGCCGCTGATCCATCTACTGAGCGGCACGCGGGCGGAAGTCGTCCTGTTCGGGAAGACACCGGCCTTGTTACCGCCGTTCTCGCTGCGAGCCGGGCCCGATCTGATCCTGACCGCCAAGGTGGGTGATAAGGCCTGCACCATCAGCCGTTTTTCAACGCACAAGCCGCAACGGATCGAGCAATGTTCCCTGGCCGCGGTGGATATCATCAAAACGATGGCCGACATGGGCGCTCTCTATTCCGACGTCGCCCAGATGTTGATGCAGGCCCGCGATACCAAATCGCTGAACTGCGAACTGGCACTCGATGCCTTGCCCAAGGCGGTGCCCATCAAGAAATTGGCGGAAAATGCCCACGTGGATAAAATGATGGAAAATGAAATCGAGCTACTCAAGAGTGCCGTCCCCGATCAAGTCGGTCCGGCGAGCGTCTTCGATCGCCCGAGCCGTCGCTGATTTGGCCCGCACGATCGGTGAGGGAATCGCAACATGCTCAAACGCCTGGAGTTAATCGGCTTCAAAAGCTTCGCGGAGAAGACGCGCTTCGACTTTCCAGCCGGCATCACGGCCATTGTCGGGCCCAACGGCAGCGGCAAAAGCAACATCGTCGATGCAGTTCGCTGGATTCTGGGCGAACAGAGCGCCAAGAGCCTGCGTGGCGGCGAGATGGCCGACGTCATTTTCAACGGCTCCGCCTCACGGAAAAGCCTCGGCCTCGCCGAAGTGACGATGACCTTCGATAACGCCCGCCGCCAACTCAATCTCGATGCCGACGAAGTGCAGATCACCCGCCGCGTTTACCGCGACGGTACCGGCGAATACCTCATCAATAATCAGATGTCCCGCTTGAAGGACATCAGGGAAATGTTCCTGGGCAGCGGGGCCGGGGCCGGCGCCTACTCGATCATCGAACAAGGCCGCGTTGATGCCTTGTTGCAAGCTTCGACGAAAGACCGTCGGACGATCTTCGAGGAAGCCGCCGGCATCAGCCGTTTCAAGGCCCGCAAGATTGAAACGCTCCGCAAGCTCGAAAATGTCGATTCCAACTTATCCCGGCTCCGCGATATCATCGCGGAAGTCGACAAGCAACTCCGCCGCGTGCGTCTTGAAGCCTCCAAGGCTCAGCGGTTTCAGGAATACTCGACCCGTTTGCGCGACCTCCGCGTCGGCCTTGGCCTGCGCGAATTCGGCCAATTCACGGCCAAGCTGACCGTGGAAACGGCAGCACTCGAAGCTCTGCGTGGCGAGCTCGGCCAGGCCCGCATTCACGCGGCAACGTCCGAGACTGAAGCGCAACAGCTTGAAACCACGCTCACGGAGATCGAATCGACACTGGAACACGCCAGCGCGCGGCTGGCCGATGCCCGCGAGCAAATCGCCACCCAGGAAACCCATCTCGGCGCTGAGGCTGAACGCAGCGAGGACATCGATCGTCAACTGACGGAAGCTCGACGGCGCGGCATCGAACTGGCCCGGCTCGTTCAACAAGCCGAGGGAACTGCGAACGACGCCGGGGCGGAAGTGCTCGACGCCGAAGCCCAGGCTTCCTCTCAACAACAAAACGTCGATGATCTGGAAAATACCCTCGCGGATCTCGACGCCGAGCTCGGCGATTTGCACCGACAAGTGCGCGAAGATCGCCTGTCGCAGATTGATCTCGTGCGTCAGGCCGGGACGCTGCACACCCAGGCCGACTCGGCGAAACAACAACTCGATCGCTTTTACCGCGATCGGGATCAACGACGCCGTCGGGCCGAACAGAAGTCTGCCGAACTCGGCTCGCTGGAACGCGTGCTGGAAGATCTCGACCGCACCGGGGCCGATCTGCAAAATCGCCTCGGCATCGTGAAACAGGCTCACGCCCACCGATTGCAGGAACGCGATGATTTCCGCAAAAGAGCCGACGCCCTGCAACAAGAGATCGCCGACTTGAATGTCCGCCGCGGCGACTTGCACGG
>JAIOQJ010000464.1 GCA_021413475.1 Planctomycetota bacterium
TGCAGCCCATGCCCCAGTGGAGGACAAGAACGCCACCGCCGCGTTTGGCCAGGGCCTGCAGGGCCGCGAGCCGCTTCGGCTCGGTTTGCAGCCATGCCGCCCCTTCGCTGACGAAAAAGAGGACCGCGTCGGAGCGTTCGATGAGTTCGGGGCCTTCTTTCCACGCTCCGTCGGCTTTTACGAGCGTGATCTCGAGGTCGGCAACACCCTTGAGTGACTTCTCGATGATCGACACTCCCGGCAAGTATTCGTGGGTTAATGGGGGATGCCCGTCTGGGCCCTGGCCGACCAGGAGCAACTTTTTGGGTGCGGCGTTTGAGTGAATTTCAGCGGAGAGGAAAACCAGGGAAGCGAGGAGGAGTCGGAGCATGGTTTGAGTCCTTGATAAGCCGCTTGCAGCTTCACGCTCGCTTTCTCGCGAAGAGAATTCTCTATCTCGCGAAAGCGAGCGCGAAGCCGCGAGCGGCTTGGTCCATTATCATCAACTTATCGCCCATCGCCAGTAGAATCTGGGGTCGAAGATGCCTTACGAGAACGCGCTTGCCATCGTGATCCACACTAGCGACTGGAGCGAAACCAGCCGGATCGCGACCATGTTCACTCGCGAGTTCGGTAAGGTGCGTGCCCTAGCGAAGGGCGGGCGGCGGTTGCGTTCGAACTTCGAGGTTGCTCTTGACCTGCTGACCGTTTGCAGTATTGTCCTGCTCCGTAAAAATAGCGGCTTGGACCTGCTGACCGAGGCACGCGTCGAGGAACGATTCACGCGATTGCGCTCGAGCTTACCCGCCTTGTACGGCGGCTATTACGTCGCGGAATTGTTAAGCGAGGGGACGCAGGACCACGATCCGCACCCGAGCTTATTCGAGACCGCCCTGGAAACACTGCGTGCGTTGAACGATCCCGCCGAGGATCCGGCAACGCGAACGCTGCGATTTGAGCTTGCGTGGCTTCACGAACTCGGCTATCGGCCCCGACTTGACGCCTGTGCGGCTTGCGGCGAGAACGCCTGGTTAAAGACCGCGATGCTAGTCGGTTTCGGACCGATGGCGGGTGGGCTCGTCTGCCCGGATTGCGAAAAGGTTCAGCGCGATCGGCGGATGATCAGCCGATCGGCCCTGATGAGTTTGCGGGAACTTGAAGCAGCCGATGCCACGACGCCTCGAGAGGTCGCGCCGCTGCCGAAGGCCGAGCTTCGCTTGTTGATCGGCCAGTATGTAACGTTCGTGCTAGGCCGCCGGCCCAAATTGCTGGCGTACCTGGAATGACGCCGGGACCGGGGCCCAGGATGGGCTGGCTGGTGTTTTGGGGGAAAGGACCGCCATGCGTCTCCGACTCAATGCCTCGAATCTTGGTAGGCTCGCCAAAGCGGGAACCACCTGCATGCTCCTGAGCATGCTCACCGGTTGCCCCACCACGAAGCCGTTCCAATCGGACCCAACCAGTTCCGCGAAGACATCAGGCGACAGCATGGTGATCAAGGCCGGTCACGTCCAGGAAAAACCCGCGACGACGTTCAAGGGGGCGGCTGACCTGGCTGCTGCCGAAGATTTCTATCGCGAAAAGGAATACAAGAAGGCCGGGAAACTGTTCGGTCGGGTGGCGGACGACACCAGCAATCCCCCCTTGCAGGCGGAGAAAGCACGCTTCTTCGAAGCGGAATGCAAGCGGATGCAAGAATATTATGTGGATGCGATGTCGACCTACAACCGTCTGTTGAAGGACTTCCAGTACGGCGTTTATCGCGAGCAGGCCGTTGCCCGCATGTACGAGATCTGCTCCTTCTGGCTGCAGGACACGCGTGCGCAAATTCAGGCCGAACTCGACAAGGCCGATGGGAAGAAAGCTTCTGTCCCCTGGAACTTTATCCACTTCGATAAGCGTAAGCCGACGTTCGATCAGGAAGGGCATGCCCTGAAGATGCTCGAACAGGTTTACTACAACGATCCGACGGGTCCGAATGCCGAGCGGGCTCTTTACGATGCCGGCTACATTCATTTTCATCGGGGCGAGTACAAGGAAGCCGATGATCTGTTGACGCAATTGATCGACATGAATGAGCGAAACGGCGGTAAGAGTGCCTATCGGGATCGAGCGATCGAACTGGCGATTTTGGCGAAGAACAACATCTCCGGCGGAGCGGCTTACGATGGCCGTAAGGCTGCCGAGTCACTGAAATTGATTCATCAAGCGAAGATGTCGAGTCCTGAACTGGTGAACCAGAAGGGCGATTTCCTCGACAAGCAGATGAAAATGATCCGCTATATCCAGGCGGAAAAAGACTACGAGATCGCCGAGTTTTACAACCGGACCGGCCACCCCGCCTCGGCCTGGTTCTATTACGAATTGGTCCGGCGGCGCTATAACGGCACCGAGTTTCACGATCGAGCCGTGGCCCGCATGAAAGAGATCAACGGTGACCTGGCCGATGGGCAGCAGAAGAGCGAGTTCGCCAAGGCAACTCGTCGGGAATGGAACAAGTGGATGCTCGGGCACGACGTGCCGACGCTGGCGAAAGAGCAAGCCGTGCCTGCCGTGCCGGGTGTGTTGCCGGAATCGCGCAACGCGGTTGTCCCCGTCGATGCGAAACAATCGGTTCCTAGCGAGATAATGCCTCGTCGCTAAGAAACCAGGAGGTCGGAAATGAACGAACAACCGCGATCGGTGAACTTGACGCGACGAGCCATGTTGGGCGGGCTCCTCGCGGGCGGTTGCTCCACACTTGTCGGATGCGGCTGGGACGGACATTTCACGATGTTCGGCTACACCACACGCCCCAACTACGACATGATCGGCGTCGAACTGGTCTGGCGCGATTTGCGATCCGGGTTGATTCTCTCGAATCCACGAAAACCGACCGGCATCCCGCTTGGCACGGAACTTCCGCCGTTCGATCCGGCTAATCTTCCATTGGATAAGGCACGCGACCAACCGATTCCGGCAGTCCTCACCTTTGGCGGTCGTTTTCTCCCTGAAGTCGGAGAGTCGAACGCCTCTGCTCAGACCCGCGTCTGCAACCGCATGGCCGTCCAAATCATCTATATGATGGAAAAAGACTGGCAGTTGCCGGAACGTCCGTGTCCTTGAGCGAATCCCGTGACCACCATCACCCATCGCTGGCGATGCCGAGACCGCTTCATCGAGATCGGTCCGCGCGCCTTAATCATGGGGATCGTCAACGTCACCCCCGATAGCTTTTCCGACGGCGGGCAACACGACTCGAGCGCTAAAGCGATCGAGCATGGCCTGCGGCTCATTTCCGACGGGGCGGATATCCTCGACATCGGCGGCGAATCGAGCCGGCCAGGTGCCACATCTGTTTCCCTCGACGAAGAACTGAATCGCGTCATTCCCGTTGTGCGTGAACTAGCACGCGTCACCAACATGCCCATCTCCGTTGATACCGTTAAGGCTCCGGTCGCCCGGGCCGCTCTCGAGGCCGGGGCGTGCATTATCAACGATATCACCGCCCTACAAGGCGATGCAGACATGGTGAATGTCGTTCGCGAATTTAACGCAGGCATCGTTCTGATGCATATGCAAGGCACTCCGACCACGATGCAAGTGAACCCGACGTACACGGATGTCGTCCAGGATATTGCCGCGTTTTTTGAAGAACGACTTGCGTTTACGGATCAGCATGGCATCGATCGCGAGACGATTGCCCTCGATCCCGGTGTTGGCTTCGGAAAAACGCAGGAACATAATCTGGATATTTTGCGAAAAATGGAGTGCTATCAGCGATTGGGTAGACCGGTCTGTCTCGGCGTTTCCCGGAAGGGTTTAATAGGTCTAATCATCAATCGACCACGCCATCAACGGGCCGTCGGCTCCGTGGCAATCGCCGCCTTCGCGATCGTGAAGGGGAGCGCCCAAATGATCCGCGTTCACGACGTTGCGGAACACCGAGATGCCGTGTTGATGCTGGAGGCGCTCGGTAACTTGCAGTCGATTGATTCTCACCACCCTCGCCCCACCCTCAATGAGAATCATGCAAAACCGTGAGAATCATCCCTGAGAATGAGAGTCAATAAGAATCGTTCGTCGCAACATCTTGTTCCACATAGGGTTGTATCATGGCCTCCTTGCGTACACGGCGAGCGACGGCTCACGTATAATTGATGCATGTCCCGATTCCGCCCCGAGGTTCGCGAACGTGAATAATCTGTCGATCAAAGAACTTTGCCTGCAAATGGCCAGGAAAGCGAAGGAAGCGTCCCAGCTTCTCGCGCTCGTCCGCAGCGACGCTAAAGATCGCTGGCTCCAGCGGTCCGCCGAGGCGATTGAACAGAACGTTCCGCCGATTTTGCAGGAGAATGCTCGCGACATTGAAGGTGCCGAGAAGGCGGGGCTAACTTCCGCGATGATCGATCGCTTGCGATTGACTCCCGCTCGCTTGCGGGCTGCCGCGACAGGATTACGCCAGGTCGCCGGCTTGCCCGACCCGATTGGCCGAGTGCGCGATGGTCACGTGCGGCCGAACGGTCTGGAGATCCAGAAAGTGGCTGTTCCGCTCGGTGTGATCTTTTTTCTTTACGAGTCCCGTCCAAACGTCACGCTTGATGCGGCCGCCCTCTGCGTGAAGAGCGGCAATGCCGTGATTCTCCGCGGTGGTAAGGAAGCGATTTACTCCAATACGATCCTCCACCGCTTGCTCAGCGACGCGCTGCGAGTAAGCGGGTTGCCTGCCGACGCAGTGCAACTCGTGCCGACGCTTGATCGCGAGGCCGTCGGCCATTTCCTCAAGTTGAACGATTACATCGACCTGGCGATCCCCCGAGGCGGTGAAAGTTTGATTCGCCGGGTCGCCGAGGAAGCGAAGATGCCGGTGCTGAAGCATTACTTGGGAAATTGCCATGTTTACGTTGACCGTGCCGCCGACCTCGACATGGCCGAGAAAATCGTGGTGAACGCCAAGTGCCAGCGGCCGGGTGTGTGCAATGCGATGGAGAGCTTGCTCGTTCACGCGGAGGTCGCGGAAAGGTTCATTCCACGCATCGGCGCGGTGCTTTCGGAAAAGGGCGTTGAGTTGCGCGGTTGTGCGGCGACCCGAAATTACCTTCTCTTTGCAAAACCCGCAACAGAAGCTGATTACGCGGCTGAATATTGCGATCTCATCTTGTCGATAAAAGTCGTACCGAATTTAGACGCGGCGATCACGCACGTGAACCATTACGGTTCCAAACATACGGACGCGATCGTCACGACGGACCTGAGCGCGGCCCAACGCTTTACCCAGTCTGTCGATTCGGCCGCGGTCGTGGTCAACGCCAGTACGCGGTTCAATGACGGCTTCGAACTGGGACTGGGCGCTGAGATTGGCATCAGCACCGATAAGTTCCACGCCCGAGGCCCCTGCGGTCTGGAAGAGTTGACGAGCTACAAATATGTGGTCATCGGGACCGGCCAGGTCAGGGAGTAAGCCCTTCTCCCTCGCCGACCGGGACGCACCTTCCGTCCTAGGCGAGTGGAGACACGATGGTTGTCCCCGTATTGTTGTTAACGATCGGCGCGGCAGCGGTCTTGATTGGCACCCGGCGGCGCTGGCCGCGACAGGTGCTTGTCGACGCAGCTTCGCAGGGGTCTCCTGTCGCTTTTCAGCATCTGCAACTCTTTCAGGGGGGCGGCATCAACCAGGTTGCCCTCGATTCCGCCCGTTCGGAACTGGAAGAAAAGCTCTCCCACGGCGAAACCGAAGCGGTCGAAACGAGTTTGCGTCCGGGGCTCGATTTCATCGTCAAGGTTCGGGCTTTGACCGAGATCGGCACCACCGAAGCCGGTGTCGTGCTGGAACGGCAACTGAAGCGATTGCACACCGACGACCCGATCGAGCAATCGTGGTACTGGTACGACCTGG
>JAIOQJ010000465.1 GCA_021413475.1 Planctomycetota bacterium
CTGACTTTGGTCTTCTTCGTGTAGTCGATACCGAGGGCGTCGAAGATGGTGGCGGTGAAGTCAGAGGCCTTCACGGGGCGGTCGACAACCGTCATGCCCTTGGCGTCGGTCTTGCCGATGGCCTGGCCGCCCTTGACGCCCGCACCGGCGAAGGCCGTCGTCCAGGCCTTGGCGTAGTGGTCGCCGCCCGAGTAGTTGCGGCCGAATTCACCCATCCAGACGACCAGCGTCTCTTCCAGCAGTCCACGTTGATGCAGATCCGCCAGCAGGGCGGCCATCGGCCGATCAAGCACGCCACTGAGTTTCTTCTGCCCTTCGAGTTGCCCGCCGTGCGTGTCCCAGTAGCCGGGGTGCATGACTTCGACGTACTTCACACCGTGCTCGATCAGGCGGCGGGCACCGAGGCACTGCTTGCCGAAGATCGAGTCGCCATAATTATCGCGAACGCTTTGCGGTTCCTGATCGATCTGGAAGGCGGCACGGGCCTTTTCGAGATCCATCAGTTGCACGGCCTTGCGGTAGCCGGCCATCTTGGCCTCGACGGCGTCGGCCTGGTATTCGTTGAGGAATCCCTGGTCAATCTCTTCCAACAGGTTGGCCTTCTTTTTCACACCATCAAGGCCACCGGTCGGGTTCAGATTGGCGATCCCCTTGGAGACATCCTGCAAGATGAGCGGCCGACACGAAGGGGGCAAGAAGCCGGCACTGGTGCCGCGCAGCCCGCCCGAGCCCGGCTTGAGGAGAACGAAGTTCGGCATGCCGGTGTCTTCACGCACCAGTTGTTGAGCGACACGCGAGCCGATATGCGGATGCGTCATCCCCGCGGCTTGGCGGAAGCCGGTGCGCATCAGGTAGTGGGCCGGTTCGTGGTCGGCGATGGCGGTGCTCATGCCGCGCACCAGGGCGAGATGGTGCATCTGCTTCGCGACGTGCGGCAAATACTCGCTAATCTGAATGCCGCGGGCCGTGGTCTCGATCGGCTGGTAGGGGCAACCCTTGCCGTCAGGGTTCTTGAGGTCGAACGTCCAGGTATGGGCCGGCCCGCCGCTCATGAACAGGACGATGCACGACTTCGCCTTGAAGCGGGTCGCCTGCTCGACGGCCAGCGATTTGCCGGCCATCACGTCCAGCCAGCCGCAGGCGCTGCCGCCGAGCGCACCGAAGGCGGCGAGCTTGAGAATGTCGCGGCGGGTGCGGGGACCGATGAGTTTGTTGGCGGGGACCATTCGATTCTCCGGCGTCACGAGATCAATGATTGAACATAAATTCCGCACTATTAAGCAACACCCAAAACACGTCGCGGTATCCCTCTTGGACATTCGCGGCCTTGCCGAGGTAGGCGAGCATCTTCTCCAGTTCTTGCGGCTTGGGCGGCCGGGAGAGGATGCCGAGGTAGAGATTCTTGACGGCGTCTTCCTTGCTCTTGCCCGTGATGTAGCGGTTGGCGACGTAGTTGTCCCTGGCCACGCTGGCGTTCATCTGGTTGAGGAACTGCGGGATGCCGTGGCTGAGTTCGGTCGGGTTGTCGTCGGCATCCTTGGTGGCGAAGATGGCCGTCTGCTGATCGCGGTTCTTCCCCAGCGTCGGGGCCCGTCCGATGGTGACAAACAGCGAATCGTGCATCTGGTCGGCACTCAATTGTTTTAGCACCATGTGGCTGAAGAGTTTCGTGTCCTGCTTATTCTCCGGCAACGGGCGGCTGGTTCGCTGATAGGTCTTCGAGTTGCTGATGCAGCGGATCAGATGCTTGAGGTCATAGTTCGACGCCTTGAACTCTTTCTCCAGCAAGGCGAGTAATTCGGGATGCGACGGCTGATGGTTCGTCCCCATGTCGTCCACCGGATTGACGATCCCCTGCGCGAAGAAGTGGGCCCACCAGCGATTGACGGCCGCACGGGCGAAATAGGGATTTTCCTTCCCGGTCAGCCATTCGGCGAAATTCGCTCGATACGGGCCTTTCTCGTCCAGCTTCGGAGCGTTGGACAGGAAATACTTTGCCTGCACGACGCGCAAGGTCGCGGTCGGGTCCATGATGGTCGGGATCGCGATTTGCGGCCCCTTCATCGGCGGGATCATCCCCTGGCGTTTCAGGCGGTTGATGTAATTCGTTTCTTTTTTCTCATCGGTGTTCGGGCTTTCGGAGAGCGTCGGCTTTTGTGATCCGCCGTTCGAATCGGTGGTCACATCGCGCAATTGCCCGAAGAACGCGGCCACTCCCCAGAAATCGTCCTGCTTCCATTCCTTCACGTAAGGATGATCGTGGCACTGGGCACAGCGGAGGGCCACTCCCATGAAGAGCTTGCTGGCCGAGCCGACCAGGTTCTCGGGACGCGGGAACTCGTTCATCCGATTGGCCAGTACGAACGTGCTCGCCGGATTGGTCTTGGCCTCACCTGCCGCCGTCAGCATGTCGGTGACGATCTCGTTCCAGCCGCGGCCTTTGTTGAAACTGCCAGCGGCCCAGTCGATGAATTCCCACGAAAAACCCTGCCGCACCTGGCCCATCTCGTTGGTGCGATCGACCATCAGGTCGCGCCAGATCGTAGCGAAGTGCCGGCCGTATTCGGGTTGTTCGAGCAACTGGTCGATCAGCTTCGCCCGCTTGTCAGTCTCGGTGCTCGCCAGAAACGCGTTCGTCTCCTCGATCTTCGGAATCCGGCCGTTGAGATCGAGATACGCGCGGCGAAGAAACTCGGCATCATCCGCGAGCGGCGAGGCGGGGATCTTCTGAGCGTCGAGTTTTTTCTGAATCTCTAGGTCAATCGTCGCGGAAATCGAAGTGG
>JAIOQJ010000466.1 GCA_021413475.1 Planctomycetota bacterium
GAGCGACGTCGAGGCGCTCACGGAGCTTTTGCAGCCGGCGCGGATTGGCTAGCGCCGCGGACGGAACTTCGGGCCGAATGATCCGACGACGAGCCATTTCTTCAACCTCCTTCGTGGATCGAGAGTTTGATGCTGCCGTCCTGGAGAACGGTCTCGGTGACGGCATAGCTCTTCTTGCGGGCTTCCAGCGTGGCTCGCTCCACGGCATACGCCTGGAGAAATTGATCTAAATGGCGATTCTCGCCCCATCGGCCCTCGAACGTATCGAATTTCACGGAGCCGTCGCGGACGTCGATCACGGCCGGATACGTCCAGCCGGGCAGGTTGAGGAGCAAGCCAGTTGCCTCGCCTTCGAAGAGCGTGGCCGTTCCGTAAACGGGCTCCGCGAGCCCGAGCCGCCGGCACGCCGCCGTGATCGCGACGGGATCATGGATATGGGGACGGATTTCAACGACATGTGACATAAAGATCCTCCTTAATAAGGAAGTGATGGTTGAAATCGAAAGAAGCGAAAGAGGGCAATCGTGTAGTCATCCAATTTGCGCTGACACGTGGGCATCCAACGCTCCCAGAAAAATGTGATAGAGCTCGACTCGATTTGGCCAGCGCGTACATCCCAGATACACACATGCGATACTCAACGAATGACAAGAGCGTCCCGAATAACGCTCTTGTCATCGGCGATAATGCAGTTGTTCCCCTTTCAATCAGTTGTTGGCTTAGGACGGTTCTTTCGAGGCAGCGTCTTGCGACGATTGCGCATGTCGGGCATCGGCTCGTTGTGGATTTTGAACCAGTAACGAAGCGCGGATCGCACCGTATCGCGATTTCGGCCGACACGTTCGGCGATCTCGTCGATCAGCAATTCTTGATCGTACAGTTCCTTCACTTCGTTAGCGATTACCTGGAACACAGGCGGATCGAGAAGCCTGTCCGGAAGCGACGCTCGACGCGACCTCCCGTCAGGAGGTAGCGGCTTGCCGTTTTGCTCGTGCCATATCTTGACCGCGTCTGTGACTTGGCGCCGGTCGATCCCGAGTTTATCGGCGATCATCGTTACCAGCATTCCGGCGTCATACAGCTTCATAATCTCATCGACATGCTGTTTCGCAATCGATTCGTCTCGGATGTCGACCTCGATGTTGTGAACCTCTTCGTCGCCACGAGGTGGAGTGAGATGAAATCGATGGGCGGTCACGGACAGTAACCGTATGGGGATGTGGACTCGTAGCCAGCCGCCATAGGCTCGTTTTTCTCCCATCTGCTCGACCATGATCTTACCACCGGTCAACAGTTCGAGGAGTTGACGAAACGAGCCAGCGTCTGCTGGTGAAGGTCCATTGGCTGCATCAAGAAGAATCTCTTCAAGATGTTTGAGTAGATCGCGGAACTCATCTTCGGTAGGAACGCGACGAGGGCGTTCGATCGTTTCCAGAAGTTGAGCGATTTCCGCGGCTTGCTGCGATCGCTCCGTTCGAAGGTGCGACAGACGTTGCTTGGATTCGGCTCGATCTTCCTCAGTTTCGCCTGGGTTGTCGAGAATGAACTCGATCTGCCGATTTGTCTTTGCCAATCGAGTTCGCCGACTATCCAAAGACCCCGTATCTCCTTTCTGGAGGTCTTCTGCATCTTTCAAAAACGGGTCGACAAGTTCCCTGATTAGGTTGGTGTCGGAGCGGATCGCTTCTGCCACAGCACGGCAGATGCAGCGAAGAGCGACGGCCCGATTGAGGAAGGTGAAGAGATAGCGTTCTTCTACCGGTAAATGGACGCAACGCATGCAACACATGTTCTGGCCGAAAGATCCAGACACTTTCAGAGGTTTTTGGTGTTTCTTGCAGAGCAACAATCCGTTCAAGATTCGAGGGCGTTTTTCCGTGTTTCCATCTTTGGGCTTTCGCCCAGCGTTTCTTTGTGGCGAGGAAGCGAGGATTCGCTGAGCCTCATGCCACATTTCATCGGAAACGATCCGAAGTTCTTCGAATTGCTTCTCGCGGAGCGGTTTATCTCGGAGTACGCGCTTGCTGTAGTCCGCTTTGCCCTGCCAGACGTTCTTCCCCTTTCCGTACATAAACCAACCGCGGTAGCAGGTGTTCGTGAGCAAATAGTGCAAGGCTTGCGGTGACCAGAAGCTCCCGTCAGATTTGGGACCGCATGGGACCTTTTGAACATTGAGTCGTTCGAGAATTCGCGCCATCGGCAAACGATCCTCGACGAACCACTGAAAGATCTGGCGCACCCACACCGCCAAGTTTTCATCAATGACGATCAATTGCCTTACACGTTGCCGCTTGGTGAGCTGACCCGGAACGTCCTTGCCAGTAAAACCGAATGGCAGAGTCGACACTACATAGCCATTGATGAACAATCCTTCGTGGGCTGCCCGAATGTTCTCCGCATACATCGTCGACGTCATCTCATCAACGATGGCGTGCATCTGGAGCGGCAGACGCCAGCGATCGCTTTCGTCCGTATCGATGCCCGTCCGCACGAAAATGCACCGAAGTCCCTTGCCGACAATTTCTTCTTCGACGAACTTCATGCATTTGTAATTCTTGCGAAACAGTCGATTAGTCGTGAAGACCAGCAAAACGCGAGCGGCATTTCGAGCAAGTACCGCGCGCACTTGATCGAGTCCAGGCCGCCGCTCTTTGCAGCCCGGCACGGCCAGATCATAGAAAATATGTTCGCGGGGAATGAAGATTCCCAGCTTGATCGCCGATTCGAAAATTCCCCGAATTTGATCGCCAATGCTATGCTGAAATTCGGTCGAGTAGCGCGCGTACGCCACTCCCACCGACTTTGCGCGATGACGGGGCAAGCTCGCGTGCATTTCGGCGACGACCTCATCGATTGCCTTCTCGACTTCTTCTTGAAGCCGGCGTCGTTCCGCTTCGATCTCTTCCTTGCTCCGTCGAGAACCTCGCCGCTTCCAGCGAATGGTGTACCGAATCACCAGCCGAAGCGAATCCCGCCAACTCGGTAACTTTGATCTCGAGCGCCCTGGCGCGACCGAGAATTTGTCCCGGATTTGTCCCGGTTGAGCACCTCCACAACCGGTAACAACCGGTAATGACCAGTTGTTACCGGACGACCCTAACCACTTCGTTGACAACCAGTTAGGCTGGAAGTACAGTATCGGAAGGGAGTTGCGAAAAATAGGGGGAGCGAATCTCACTCCCTCCGCCTTAATTGAGCCGGCCTTCGCCGGCTCCATTTTTTTCGTGGTTTGCGGCATTTTGAATTGATTTGACCTCTCGGATTTTACGATCCACCGGCCGGCGAGCAGGTTGGGTAAGCTCCTGGAGTTACCGCAAGCTCAGCGATGTGCAAGTCTCTCCACAAACTTACGCGACTTGGCAATCAGAAAATCCCCAAGAAACAATACTGCGCATCACTCAGGTGGAATCGAAGAGCCAGTAGCCCATTATTCAACGAAAGAATGGCTTCGTAAAGTTGCGGTGACGCAAGCGAACTTTCGTCGATACAAGCCCCACCCTGCCCCGACTTCCCATCTATAATGAGTTTTTCCAGAACCACCGGAGGAATTGATGATCACTCCAACCGCATCGGATGCCCATATCAGCAACGTGGGCTGGCGGTTCGACAACACCTACGTGCGGCTTCCGGATGTTTGCTTCGCAATGGCCAAGCCTGCCACGGTGGAGAGGCCACAGGTATCGATTCTGAACCATCGACTGGCGAAAGAACTCGGCCTTGACCTCACTGCCATGTCGCCAGAAACCGCTGCTGCCTTATTCGCCGGCCAAGTCCTGCCGGACGGTACCCAACCGATCGCACAAGCGTACGCGGGCCATCAATTCGGCGTCTTCACGATGCTCGGCGATGGCCGAGCGATCCTGTTGGGTGAACATCGGACCCCGCACGGCCGACTCGTGGACATCCAGTTAAAAGGGGCGGGGCGGACTCAGTTTTCGCGCGGCGGGGATGGCCGGGCCGCCCTCGGGCCGATGCTGCGCGAGTACGTCATCAGTGAAGCGATGTCTGCCCTCGGAATCCCCACCACGCGAAGTCTGGCGGTTGTCACCACCGGCGAATCGGTCTACCGAACGTCCGAGTTGAAAGGGGCTGTCTTGACCCGTGTGGCCGCCAGTCACATTCGAGTTGGAACCTTCCAATATCTCGCGGCCAGACGAGACGAACCGAGCTTGCGGGTACTGGCCGACTTTGCGATCGACCGTCATTACCCGGAACTGGCCGAGGCCCCACGAAAGTACTTCGATTTCCTCCGCGCAGTCGCAGACCGCCAGGCCTCGCTTATTGCCCAGTGGCAACTCGTCGGCTTCATCCACGGAGTGATGAACACCGACAACATGGCGATCTCCGGAGAGACAATTGATTACGGTCCGTGCGCGTTCATGAATATCTACAGCCCGGCCACCGTGTTCAGTTCGATCGATCACGCGGGCCGGTATGCCTACGGCAACCAGCCCGCGATCGCTCAATGGAACTTGGCTCGCTTCGCAGAGACTTTGTTGCCGCTCCTGGATCCTGATCAGGAAAAAGCGATCGCCATCGCATTGGAGGTTCTTGGCGAATTTTCCGCCATGTTCGAGCGGTACTCGCTCGCCGGGATGCGCAAGAAATTAGGTCTTCAAACCAACGAGGCAGAAGATGTCGAGATAATTCAGTCGCTGCTCGACTGGATGCAAAAATCGAAGGCTGATTTCACCAACACGTTCCGCGATTTGTCGTCGGAGGAACTGCCGGTCGGCGACCGATACCTGGATCCAGAATTCCAGACCTGGCACGCACGATGGCAGCAGCGACTCGATCGGGACGGCCTACCGAGTACCTCAATCTACGCCACGATGCGGGCTGTCAATCCTGCCGTCATCCCACGCAACCACCGGGTGGAAGAAGCTCTTTCCGCCGCGGAAGATGCCGAAGATCTGTCGGTGCTGCATCGACTGTTGGCGGTGTTATCGTCCCCGTATGAAGTGAGTGCCGAAACGGCACCTTATCAAGCCCCGCCCCCCGACGATCGCAATTACCGAACATTCTGCGGTACGTAACCAATTGCAGATCTAGGTCGCCCGACCTTCACTTATTTTGGGCACACTGATCGATTGGCTGGCACTTTTCACTTTCAATGGTGCGCCTGATCGATTAAAGAACAATAGATAGGTAAATGTCTCGGTTCATACTTTGATCGGTCCCAAAGGTTTGGATGAAGTGACATGACTTTCTTTCGGCGACCTTGTTCTCCTTGTCGCCCCACGCGACGGCAACTGCTTCAAGTTGGCGGCATTAGCGCGCTCGGGCTTGGCCTGTCCGAACTGCTCCAGGCGGACACACGTTCCGCGCGCCGAAATTCGGTTAAGTCGTGTATCTTCCTTTGCCTCTACGGCGGAGCGAGCCAGATCGACACATGGGACATGAAGCCGAATTCGCCGCTGGAGTATCGAGGTCCCTACAAGCCGATCGCGACCGCGACACCGGGAATCCAAATTACTGAGTTGATGCCGCGACTCGCTCAAATGAGCAAGCATTACTGCCTGGTTCGCTCGATGACCCATCACGAGGCGGAGCACACTCGGGCCAACACGATCATGCTGAGCGGGCAAACGAAACCAGCGGCAGACGCGCCGAGTTTCGGTTCGATCATGTCGAAGCTGCGGCCGGCAACTCAAAATGTGCCATCCTATGTCTGGTTACAGAAGTTCGGCGGCGGTGCCATGCCGCCCGACTCGACGTATCTCAGCGGTGGATTCCTGGGCGCGGCGTACAGTCCGGTCGCCATTGGAACCAAGGACAACACCGAAGATCCGTCGTCCCCGGCCTTTCGCGTGAAGGTGTTCGACACGGCCGCGGACGTCACGCCAGATCGCCTCCTTCTGCGGCAGCAACTTCTTTCCCAGATCGATCAACCAAACGGCCCCGGTGGCGGTGCTCATCGAATCATGCAAGAACGCGCGTTCGATCTGCTGACGGGATCCGAAGCCAAACAGGCGTTCGATTTGAACCGAGAATCCGCCATGACACGGGATCGCTACGGGCGGCATCCCCTCGGCCAACACTTGCTTTTGGCACGGCGATTGATCGAATCGGGCGTGCGTCTGGTCGGCGTGGTTGGGTGGACGGGGCTCGCGCCGGGCGAGAAGTTCCTGAGCGTTGAAACCTGGGACATGCACGGCAACGGCACACCGATCTTCGGCACCGGTTGGAACAGCATGGGTTGGGCGGCACCGAGGCTTGATGAAGCGCTACCGGCCCTGCTGGACGATCTGAACAGTCGCGGGTTGCTCGATAGCACACTGGTGGTCGCGGTCGGAGAGTTCGGCCGTACGCCGAAGATCGACGGCGGGGGCAAGGGCCGCAATCATTGGCCGCATTGCTATTCCGCTCTGCTGGCCGGCGCCGGCATTCGCGGCGGGAGCGTGTACGGCGCATCGGACAAAGTGGCCGGCTATGTCAAAGATCGCCCGGTAAGCCCCGAAGATTTCGGAGCGACGATCTTCCACGCCCTGGGAGTCGCTCCGGAAACTCGCCTTGCTTCCGACGGATTCACCCGGCCCGCCAGTATTGGCCAACCTATTCTGGATCTATTTGGGTGAACTGAGAGTGTCTAGCCGATCAGTTCATGGCGAACTTCGCCATCGCCCGCAATGGGGTATGGCCTGCCCAACGTGTCCGGCACCGTCGTGTGCACATCGATACCAAGCAGATGGAACGTGGTTGCCAGGATGTCCTTTGGCGAAATGGGGGTTTCCTTGACGTCGCCGCCGATCTTGTCGGAAGCGCCGACGACTCGCCCCTTGGCAAAACCGCCACCCGCGAACACGGCGGAATAAACACGCGACCAGTGATGCCGGCCGGCACCTTTCGGTTTTTGGTCGATCTGCGGCGTGCGGCCGTGCTCGCTGATGCAGAGCACCGCCGTTTCATCCAATATGCCGCGTGCGTGCAAATCGTCGATCAACGCGGAATAGGCGAGGTCGAAGCCCGGCAGCAGGTATTCCTTCATTCGCGGGAAGTGATTGTTGTGGGTATCCCAACCGCAGCCACCGAACTGACCGAACCCGTCCCAGAAAACAGTCACGAACTTGCTGCCCGCCTCGACGAGCCGCCGTGCCGCCAAGCACGATTGACCGAAGAGCGTCAGACCGTATTTCTCTCGGAGAGGCAACGGTTCGCGACCGATATCTAGGGCCCGGTGCACGGCATTCGAGGTCAGCAAGCTGTAGGCACGCTTGCGCTGGAGATCGTGAACAGGTGCCGCGTCGATTTGCCGGCGGGACTGCTCGAACTGCGAAAGAAGCGACTGGCGCAGGTTCAGGCGTTCGATGGAAATGTCGTCGCGAAGCTGGCTGTCGGGCGACATGCTGAACCGCCCGCCGGCCGTCGTGCCGCCGTACGGGTCGTGGAAATCCTTCACTTGTCCGTTGGTATAGTGCGGGACGATGCGCGTGCCGGTGCCGCTGAAGTTGGTCCAAAGCGGATCGTAGGCCTGTCCCAGAAACGCCGCGAACGGGCCGGCATTCACGAGCATGTCCGTCTTCGAGTTAACCATCCACGGCAGGCCGATGTTGCGCGGCACGGCGGGAATCGACTGTTGCGTGCGTCGATCTAAATAATCGACGACCGAGCCGATATAGGGCCAGTGGCGTGAATCACGCGGCCGCGTTTCTAGTTCCGGCGTGTAGGTCGGGATGCCGCTCACGGCATAGGCGACGCCGTGTTCCGGATAGCGATGCGTCATCGAGCGGACGACTGTCGTGTGCTTCATGACCTGAGAGACACGCGGCAATCGCTCGCAGATCCGCATGCCCGGGACGGAAGACGGAATCGAACCAATCTCCCCGCGAACTTCCACGGGAGCATCGGGCTTGGGATCAAACGTCTCGTGCTGCGACGGCGAACCGTAGAGAAAGATCAGAATGCAAGACTTCGCCTTGCCGAATTGGGCCGTCGCCGGCGCGGACGAAGCGAATAGATCGCTCAGACCCAACGCGCCCACACTGCCGAGGCGCAACAATTCGCGGCGGCTCATGCCGTCGCAAAGGGTTCGCCGTGTTCCGTTAATGGAGAGCATTCATCGTTCCCATGGGGCGGGGGCAGTCAAGTAAGGTTGATGGTAATCGAGCGCCACCCTCGAACGCAAGCAAGACCCGCCCCGCCCGCCGATTTTTTGGAACGAACATCCGAATTCAACGAGCAAGTTTAGCCGCGGGTCGGAGGGTTTCCGGAGACCCGTGTGGACGCCTCCAGAGACGCACTTTTTCATTAGACATGACAAAACCTGACATTTCGTGACATTTCGTCAATCTGGGCAATTTCAAGTGCGGTTGCAAAAGGCTCGAAATTCTGGCTTCACTCAATCGGGAACGTATAGTCGATCTCGAAGGAAAGCAAGTGGCTTGAGCAAAGCTCCAAATTTGATTGGCGAGCGAACCCGCCATGCGGTAGAACGCAAAGGAATCTATGCTGCATGGTCCGCCTTGCAGTCGTTGACTTTGGGGCAAGCTCACCGTGGCGGACCATGCAGCATAGATTCCTTTGCGTTCGCCTTCATGCTGCTGTTTCCAGACTTTCACGGAGGATGCGATGGCGAAGCGATGGCGTGCAGCCGCCGGAATTCTGTTCGCCACGACCGTGGCCGCAGTTGGTCTCTTGTTCCTCATCCGGACCTGGACAGGCGAGCCGTCCCCCAAGCGCTCGCGCGACGAAAAGCCTCCGACAGAAGCGGAAAATCGCGTGGCGGCAGAGTCGGCCAAGCCGATCTTGGACGCCATCCACCGCTTCAAGCACCAGAATGGGCTCTGGCCAAACGACCTGGACGAGTTGGTTCCGAATTACGTCAAGAAGGAGCAGGTAGCCGGCTGGCGCTATTCAACGCGTCAGGACGGCGACTGGAAGCTCATAAGGGCGGCAAGTGGGAGGTTTCCTGGGGTGACGGCGAAGCAGAGTTGAAAGTGCCTTACACGTCACCTGCCCTCAAAGAAGCGGCGCTTGAGGAAGTCACCAAGAATATGCAGCAAACCGTGCTGCAGCGAATGGAAGTGAACCCCACGCAAGTCGTGCATCACAAAGGACTGATCAGCGCCCTTTATCGCAAGGAACAATTCAAAGAAGCTAAAGAAGCGTGCTTGAAGTGCCTGGAAACGTGGCCCGACCTCTGGTGGCCGAATGTAATGTTATCGCTCATCGAGCTGCGCTTGAATCGGGCGAAAGAGGCGGAGGAGAGGCTATTGCCCTGGGCGAAGAAGCACGACGATTTCCATCACTGGTTTTTTGCAGCGCACTTCTACGAGGCAACAGGAGAGAAAGAGAAATGCACGGCGGCCTTACGGAAGGCGGCGCGATCGAAGCTCGACACACTCTGGGTAAGGTGGGAAGACACAGGCGAGAACCTCGGCAGCCTTTCGGGTGATGAATCTGCTTGGTACGCTGCGCTGATCTCTTACCGAGCAGGGCAGATTGAAGTGTGCCTCGAAGTCTGTGCGCGCTGGGAACGCTATATCACGAATGAGCAGAAGTACGGCGGTCCTGGGTTCAAGGTCTTTCAAGCGGCTTGTTTCTTGAACCAGGGCAAGTTTGATGAGGCCAAGGCAGCAATCGAGGTAGGCGTCAAGCCTTTCCCGAATTACGGATTCAGCCGTGATAAGCAGATTGCGAAGCTCCGAAAGGCGATTGATGAGCGCGACAGAAAGTTCCGGTACACGCCGAGCCTACATATTTCTGTTGAGGGGCGCAACGTGGAGGACGACAAACCAGATAGCTGGGAATTCCTTGTCAATTATGAGTAAAACGGCACCTCGGAAAAGGGGACGCGAACAATTCCCGGAACGTCTTGAAACGGTTCGCGTCCCGAATGGCATTCGGATAAGGACGAACAAGTAGAGCATTGGCAAAATACGAAATCTGCGTAGCTGCCTATTCTACCCAGCATGACGATTCCGAGGCGATCTGTCCTTATCCGAATGCCATTCGTTCGCGTCCCCTTTTCCCCCCCTATACGGCCACGGACTGTTTGGCGGCATGATGTGTTTTCGCAACCTGAAGGCGGAGTACCTCAAGGTCACGACGAAGAAGGAATTCTGGTCCGTTCACGGGCGGCAGGATCGCTTTGTCCAGGAAACGTACCTTTGCCCCGAATTCGAGCGACGGATTCCGGGCACCGGTTATCGCGGGTAGATGGAGAAAAAGGGGCGGACGCCCGTCCCCCTTTTTTTCTCCGCCGAAAGGGCAATGAACCCACAACGGCCGATTTGGTCCCGGATGGGGTGCCTACGGATGCAGTTCCCGAATCCCGTTCTTGAGTCCATAAACCCGATCGACTTCGACATCCGTGAGCGGACGGTCGAATACCGCCAGGTCGTCCATGTGCCCGACGTAGTTGGCACCGAGCACCAGCAGGACCTTGGTGGGATCCCAATCGAACGTCAAATCCCATTTTTCGATGGAACCTTGTAGCTTGCCGTTCAGGAACAATTTGCCGACCGGTGGCTTGGTCTTGTCGTTGATGTTCTCGAGCGTGAAGACAACGTGAGTCCACTTCTCACGCGAGAACGGAGCGCGGGCCACTTGCACCATGGGTCGTTTTTCGAACGGGATGTCGCCCCATGCAACGCCCGTGGGATTCCAGATGTGGAAGAGCGGGCGGATGGCATAACGGAAGTACCTGGGCGTTTCATCCTTGGACCATTCACAGAAAATGTAACCCTTCTTGTTGTCGTTGCCGATGATTTGAAACGGATCGCAATAACCCGGCTCCAGATCTTTATCGGGGTCGATCCGCAACCAGGCAGAGACGCTGGCGCTCCAGTTTTTCGCGTTGTAGCCCAGCACGCCGCCGTCCGTGTACGAAGGACGATAGCCGCCCTTTTTCGGAAAATGCAGCGATCCGACAAACTTTCCCCCGTCGGCGGCGATTTTTGCTTCGTCGTTCGGCTTGGCCTGAACCAGTTCCTTGCCCTGTTGCACGTAACACTTCTTGTCGCCGCGCGAGTAGTCGGCATCCAACCCGTTGTCGAACGACGCATGAAGGGTGAGCGATTGCGAGAGCTTTTTCTTGGCTTCCAACTCGGCCGCGTCCAGGATCGACTTGGCTTCCTCGGCTCCGATTTCATGTACGAACAGATTGCGCCAGCGGATCTCGCCGCCATGCGTTTGCAGCATGATGGGGCCTTTGGCCGGTAACGGTTGGGTTCGGTCCCAATAATTTTCCATGATGGCACCGTTCACCACCAACTTTTCATTCAGCCAAACCCAAGTGCGTGCCCCGATTTGCCGGATGCGGAACTGGTTCCATTCGCCGAAGGGTTTATCCGCGAGGAGCATCGGATCTCGGCCCGGTGCCCCAGGGACGTTGTTAAAGAGCCCGCCGGAACCGAGGTGCGGTTTGCGGTTCGGATTTTTGAGATCGTATTTTTGATTCCAATCCCAGATTTGCACCTGCGGCGTTCCGCGCAAATAAATTCCGCTATCCGCTTTGGGAACGGTCTTGTACTCGACGTGAAATTCGATGTCGCCGAACTCCGCTTCCGTCGTGGCGTAAGGCCCCGAACCCGAGTTGACCAGTTCACCGTTTTCAATGGTCCAATGCTTGGGAAACTCGGCTCGCTGCTGCTTCAGATTCGCCTTTTTCTTGTCTCCCTTGAGTTGGATGCTGCTATGCGGATTCAGTCCATACCAACCGGTCAGGTCATTGCCGTTGAAAATCGCCCGAAACCCCGCAGGGGGATTCGGCTCCTTGGCGGCGGTCTTTGACCAACTTCCCAGCAGTACGATGCCCGCCAGGAGGAACGATAACAGGGGAATGGTTCTTGTCATTTCTTGGTTCCTAAAAGTTGCTTCATCGCATTCATCAGAACGGGTTCGACTTCCGGTGCCACATTACTGGCCCGTTGACTGGTTTCGTAGCCACCCTCGGCATAAGCCGCAGTCGTGCCGATGTAGGCCGGTCCGTAATCACCGTAGGCTGCCATCGCAACGTGTAAATCGGGTCGCATCTTCTTGGCGGCAAGTTGGTACTCCACGAAGAGTTCGCCCGGCAGATGCACTACCCGTGATTGCCCGACGCGCAGACAGGCAATATCGATCGCGTGCCCCGACTTGCAGCGGACAACCCACGCCAGTTGATCCGCCTTGGAGACATACCCTCGAGCCGGTTCTGTTTTTAAATCCTTGATCAAATCATCCTGCTTCAAATGCGGTGCAACCGGCAGCTTGACTGGGGCCGTTTCCCAACCGATGTCGGTGTCGGCCAGCGGCAATTTTTTTGTATCCACCAACGCTTGCTTCATGCCGTCAGCCAAGCGTTGGGCGAGGATCAAGCGGTTTTCCCGATTGCCGTCGTTGTATTTGCCCGCGCCGATGTTACCACCGGCTCCGTTGAAATGAACGTGCAGGGTTTCCGGAACTGCTTGGCCGCGGATGAATCGGGCAATGCCGGGAAAATCGGGACTCGGGGCACCGGTTCCGATTCGATAGTAGCTCTGCGGATGACAGGCATAGTAGCTGATCACCGCGATCGGTTTTTCCCCATTCCAGAACGAGAGCATCGACAACTCGGGATCGATCACCCCTTCGGGTTCGGCCCGTAGTGCCGGGTCTTTGGTGGCGGTATAGCGAACCGCGCGAACCTTACCATCCGGGCCGAGAATTCGGCGGTTGGATGCAATCTCCTTAATCTTGGCAACGCCCCAACCGTAGTGCGTCGCCGGTTGAGCGGTCGCGAGCGCCCCCTTGATCGCTTTGGCCGCCCGCTGAATCACATCGCGATGGAAGCCGCCGTCGAAACGCTCGAAGTTTTTCAACTTGAGATCGCGCATCAGGCGTTCGGCTGTGAAGTCGCAGCCAGGCGCGTCATGCTGATGCAGGGTATGGACCGCGACCCGATCACGCGTGGTGCCAGCGGCTTCCGCCAATCCTTCGCGAAATAGATCGTGTCCCTCATTGGCGATACCGATCCAATCGACTGCGCAGAGAATGATCGGCTTACCGGCACCGATAATCACGACACCCCGGCAACGGAGCGTCAACTCGTCGAGCCGCTTGACCGACTCATAGGCCATCGCCGAGCCGATCGGCGGCGTGGCATCGACGTCGAACGTCGCGACTTGGATGTCGGCCGGTGCGGCTTTTTTCGGAGGGTCCGCCGCTTGAATGGCGGTAAGGGAGAGGAGTGAAAAAGCGAGGGAGAGGGTCAGCGGTTTCATTGGGGGGTGCTCGTCAGGTGTGGTTGAAGCGAGATTGGGTAGTAAAAGTCGGCTAATCCGCTTTGATTATGGAATGAATAGCCGGCCGGTTCCGCGAATGCGTTCACGATCGAACAGGTGCTGAAGGAGTGATTTTGCCAAGGCTTCTCCATAATCTCGTTCGGTCCGGAAGCGATTCATACTGCCGATGGTGAAAACGGGAAGACTCTCCGCAGTGCCTTCGGCTGAAATCACTGTACCGAGCGAATCCGTTGCGCTCTCAGACCGATTATCAGTCAAGAGGTAAAGACCGTTCGCCTGGTAGAACCGCCAAATAACCAAATCCGACGTCCCCGCAGCGATTCCGACGTCATCCAGTTGAACGAATCGCAACTCGATTGCTTCCGCTATTTCCCGCCAATAATCGGAGTATGTAAGCGATTCGAGATAGCCGGCATAACCGCCCAGGTGCTCATCGAGAAGTATCGTGGACACCGTTTGTCTCCGACTTTTTGCGTTCCGCTATCTGTCGCAGCATCCAGGCTTTGGCCTCGTCGGTGGTCATCCCATCCGTCGGCAACGACGGGCGCGGATAACGCTTGCGAAGCACTTCGTTGTGGGCCGCGATTTCGCGTTCCAGGGTCAGCATTTCTTCGGTGTGATCGAGATAGTACTGCCGAAGCAAGTTGAGTTCGAATGGGCTAACTTGTGGATACCAACGAAATATTTCGTCGTCCGACGCACCCTCCCTGAACATCGGCAACAAGTGCTGCACGGTGATCCGGCGATTCGATAGCTGCGGACCGCGACCGCGATCCACGATTGTGATCTGTCCGCTTGTTTCCGTCATGGCGATCTCCTCCGCTTTTTCCATGAGGCCATTATATTCCAGCGGTACAGTAAATTGCCATTTCTTCTCGAACTCGTGCTATCCGTCGGTTCGAGACTTAGGTCCAATTCGAACCTGAAGAGTTATCAATCCGCCGATCAGCAACGCCCCGCCGACAAAAAGGTATCCCAAGGTGAAGTCGCCGTACGCCGACTTCAACTCGCCGACGATAATCGGGGCCGTCATGCCGCCGAGATTGCCCATGCAGTTGATGAGCGCGATGCCACCGGCGGCGGCTGGGCCAGTCAGGAACGATGCGGGAAGCGTCCAGAAAGTGGGTAGCATCCCTTTCACACCCGTCAACGCCACGGCCATCGCGACGAGGAAAACCCAGGGATTTGGGGCAAAGGCGAGTCCCGCCCAGCCCAGTGCCGCCGCGAACCCGCAGCATGCCAGGTGCCAACGCCGCTCGCCCGTTTGATCGGAATGCCGGCCGATGAGGTTCATGCCGAACATGGCGACCAAGGCCGGGCATGCGGTGATCAAGCCAATTTGCACGACCGACCAGCCCGGAAATTGAGTTTTCACGAACGAGGGGATGTAGTAGCCGTAGGCGTTGTCGCCCACCGCGATACAGAAATAGATACCAATCAACAACCACACTCGTGGATTGAGGAAAGCCGCACGCAGGCTATGGCTGTGGCGGTTATCGACGTTGAGATGGTCCTTTTCCAGTTCCCGAATGAGCCAGGTTCGCTCGGCAGGGGTCAACCAGTGCGCTTGTTCGGGACGATCCGTCAAAAAGCGCAGCGTGACAAAACCGAGAATGACCGCGGGAATTCCTTCGAGAAGAAAGATCCAGCGCCAGCCCCGGAGCCCGCCAACGCCATCCATGTATTGAAGAATGGACGCCGAGAGGGGGTTGCCGACAAACGAGGCGATCAGCGCCCCAGTCATAAACATCGCCACAGCATTGGCTCGCGCCCGGGCGGGAAACCAGTGGCTGATGTAAAGGATGACGCCGGGGAAAAAACCGGCCTCGGCGATTCCCAGCAGCACGCGCATGCCGCAAAAGCTCCAAAGGCCGGTCACCCACATCATCCCCATCGAGATCAGGCCCCAAGTCACCAGGAGAAACGCGATCCACTTGCGTGCTCCCACCCGCATCAGCACGAGGTTGCTGGGAATCTGGAACAGGATGTAACCGATGAAAAAACTCGACGCGCCCCAGGAGTAGTCGAGTTCGCTCAGAATGTGGAGGTCATCCACCATCTGCAAGCGAGCAATGGCGATGTTACCGCGATCGATGATGCTGTCGATGAATAACAACAATAGATAGGGGATGAGACGAAGCCAAAATTTACGGAGGACGGCTGCCTCGGAGGGTTCGGGTTGGTGTGAGTTAGCGTTTTCCGGCATTCGGCACCTTTTTTATGTCAACCCAAGCCCGAGGATGAGGTACTCCGAATCCTCGGGATGACGCCCGAGCGACTTTCAGGTTCATCCCGAAGATTCGGAAACCCTCATCTTCGGGCTTGGCGCGTCATAAAGGTATAGCGCAAACGGAATCCACCAGATCAGATCATTGGTGAGGCACAGAATAATCGTGGCGATGGGCCATTTGCCGGTCCACAGGAGCATCGCCAACCCGATCGGTCCAAAAATCTTGCCGGCCAAGCCGACCGCAGCGAGCAGCCAGCCTCGTTCGGGCACTCGGGCCACCTCCAGGTAAACAACGCCATAAAGGCCAACAACCATTCCGAGGCACGCGAAGATCTCCGGATAATTTAACGGCGGCATGCCGGCGAAGTGAAACAACCACTGGGGATACGCCATCGAGAACAGCCCCCAGCCGATGTTGTAAAGTCCAGCCAGGAGAAACACCCATCGATGCCAGCGACGCCGCTTCATGCCTCGCCTCTCCCATTGGTTACTTCCGCGTCAGTCGTTCGGTTCGGCATCATATGCGATGACAGGAGTGGCTGCAAAGCAAGAAATGTCGTCTTCACGTACAATCTCCCCATAAACTCACCCAAGCCCGAGGATGAAGGTTTCCGAACCCTCGGGATAAACTACCGGGCGTCATCCCCGTAGGCGTAAAGTCAAGATTTTTCACCACAGAGACACAGAAACACAGAAACACAGAGAAAACCTGAAAGATAGGGCAAGAAACTTCGAGTGAAGTTCTTCTTTCCCACCAACAGAATTTCCCCGCTCTTCTTCTCTGTGCCTCTGTGTCTCTGTGGTTCAATTCTTAATTTGATGGTGAGCGTCATTCCCAAGATTCGGAAACCCTCATCCCGAGGCTTGAATTGCCTTCAGCGAGATAAACGATGCGGATCGCGCTTGCGGAAATTGCTCAAGAGACCGACTCCTTCAGCCCGTTGACGGCGGACTTGAAGGACTTTGAATCGTACGGACTCTACTTCGGCCCCGAGATTCTGGAGCGGATGCCTGGCGTTGGGCCGCTCGGCGGCTTTCTGGAAGTCGCCGCCGGTGAAAAAGACGTCACGCTGTTGCCGGTCATTCGGGCCTTCGGCAGCGCGGGCGGCACCATCACCGCGGAGACGTTCGAGTTTCTTGTCGCCAAGCTTGTCGAAGGACTGAAGTTGTCACTGCCGCTCGACGCGGTCTTCCTGTCGCTGCATGGGGCCGCGGCTTCGGCGAAGGAAGATGACGTGGAAGGTGCCCTGTTACAGGCGGCCCGGAACGTCATCGGCAACACGATCCCCATCGTGGTGGCGTTCGATCATCACGCCAACATCACGCAGCGGATGGTCGATTGCGCGAACGCTCTCGTTGGCCACGAGACGCAGCCGCACGACCCGCCCGCCACCGGACGTAAGGCGGCGAAGATTCTGTTTCGCATGCTGAAGGGCGAGATCCAACCGACGGTTTGCTGGCGGAAGATTCCGATGATCACGCCGCAAGACCAGTTCCTCACGTCGGAAGGCCCGATGAAGGAATGGTTCGATCTGGCCCGTCAAATGGAACAAAGCAAAGGCGTCCTCGACGTCTCGCCCTATCCGATGCAACCCTGGCTCGACGTTCTCGAAGGCGGGTGGGCTGTGATCGTTCACACGGATAACGAACCTGAATTGGCAAAAGCGTTGGCCGCGGAAATGGCCGAGAAGGCCTGGAGCCTGCGCGATCGATTCTGGGTCTCGGCACGTGTCGCGCCCGTTGGCGCGGTTCGCCAGGCGGTGGCGGCGACGCAGGGCCTGGTGATTCTCTCCGACACCGGCGACTCCGTCTTCGGCGGCGCTCCCGGCGACAGCACATGCGTTCTGCGAGCCTTGCTCGAGCAACCACTCGATGGACCCGCTTACGTTCCAATGGTAGATGCCGAGGCCGTGAACGCGGCCATTGCCGCGGGCGTGGGAGCTTCCCTCACGATCGCTTTGGGCGGCAAAATGGACAACATCTTCAGCAAGCCCGTCACGGTCACGGCTAAAGTGGCCGCGATCTCGCACGGGTTCACGGTTGATCTGCACGATCGCGGCATCATCGATCTCAGCCGCACGGCCCTGTTGCAAACCGGCTCGATTTCCATCGCCTTGCTCGAACATCGCTGCTTCGCGATCAATCATCCCGTGCTCTATTCACACCTCGGCCTCGAGATCGCCGACGCCAAGATGGTGGTCGTCAAGACCGCCAGCAATTTTCAATTCTTCGAGCGATGGCGCAAGGAGTTGATCCGCGTCGATTCGCCCGGAACTACCCAGTCCGACCTCACGGCCTTCCAATGGAAACGCGTGCCGCGGCCGATTTATCCGTTGGATGCGGGGGCCCGGCTTTCCGTCGAATAGCGTAGTCAGTCACACGTACGTTCGAAAAATACAGCGACAGTCACGATGGAGTCGCCAACCGCGACCTGACCTTTTCGGGCGTCATTTGCCTTTCCCCAGTTCGATCCTAATCTCCCGAATGAGGGTGACGTTTTTCAATTGGTGAAATGTCACAAAATGTAGCGCTTTGTGTACGAACAAAAAAAACCGCCCGGCTGCGACGGCCAGCCAACCGACTTGGGTATCGGATTTTCCGACAGGAGTGGAACATTCTGGGAAAATTTGGAACACCCACAAAAAAATCTGGCCGTGATCGCCCTGACGTGCGAATGAACGCGGCCATCCTCGGTTAAAAATCTGCTGAAGTCCCATCTGCCACATAGATTACTCCACGTCCAACCTGAGGCTGCTTCGGAGAATCGACATGAAACGCATCGCGATCATTTGCTTCGTGGGATTTCTCGCATCTTCACTTCGGGCCGCCGAGCCTACTGAGAAAGACATCCTCGACGGCTTGCGCGGCTTCTACGCCAAGACGGCCCGACCTGATGGCTCCTTTCAACCAGGCGTTGATCCCGAGTATCGAGGGATGTCCGATTGTGCGTATAGCGATCTTGCGGCGGTTACTTATGCCGTCACGCTGCACAAAACTTTCGGCTGGAAGCTGCCGCACGAGGAGAAGACCATCGCGTTCCTTCTGTCTCGCCAGAAACCGACCGGTGAATTCGTCAATGTAGCCGGGACCGTGAAACCCGACTCCGCGGAGGGGAAGACTTACAACACCACGCAAGCCCTCGTCGCGTTACGGGCGCTGAGCGCGAAGCCCAAGTACGATCCCACGCCGATCTTCGAAGACATTCTCAAAGAGGATTACAAAGAACTCCCCGCTTACACCACGAGCTTCTTTCCGCTTGCATATCTCTGCATGGGCAAGCCGATCCCCGTGAAGGCGGACCAGGGTGTGCGGGCGCTGATGATTCAGGACCGTACCGGTTATCTCAACGATCACATCGCGGCTACTTTCCATGCGTCGCACTATTATCACCTGGTCGGCGAGACCACGCCGAAGGCGACCGACATGGTCGATCGCATCCTGGCCGATCAAAGCCGGGATGGGAGTTGGCTGCTCAACAAGCCATCGCGTGATCGGCACGCCACCTACGATGCGGTTTTCACGCTGCATCACGAAGGAAGCGGATTGAAGTGCAAGCAAGCGATCGAAAAGGCGGCGAAGTGGGCCATCTCGTGCCGTAACGACGACGGCGGCTTCGGGCACTTCCCCGGTGCGGCCTCCGATGCCGACGCGATCTATTTCAACGTCGGCACATTGGTGATGGCGGGCGTTTTGAAGCCGATCGATCCGCTACCGGCCGATGCGCACCTCCTGTCTTGGGGGCACCTGATGCCAATTCGCTCGGCGAAGCGAGGTCGCGAAATCTTCTCCGCCAATCATGACGGACCGGTGAGCACGGTTGCGTTTTGGAATGATGACAAGTCCGTGCTGACCGGCTCTTTCGATGGTACTGTTCGCCTATGGAACCTTGATGGGAAACAACTCTTTAGCAATAAGCTTACCGCACAAGTCGGAGCGGTCGCCGTTCGCCAGGCTAGTCCGGTATTCGCAGCCGGTGCGTACGACGGATTGGTGCGTGTCGGCGGCTCGAAGTTCAATCAAGATTTGAAAGGCCACCGCGGTGCCGTGCTCGCTGTCGCGTTTCATCCCAAGGATGAGATTCTGGCAAGTGGCGGTATGGATGGAAGCGTCTATATCTGGCGGTATGCTGACGGTGCGTTGCACAAGAAGCTAGCTGGCCATCGAAGCTGGGTCAATTCACTGGCCTTCGCGGCCGACGGCACGC
>JAIOQJ010000108.1 GCA_021413475.1 Planctomycetota bacterium
GTCGCCATGCCGGCATTCTGCGCGAACCCGACCCAGCGCGCAAGTCCAATTTGCCATTATTCGTCACTATTTTTCAGGATTTCTCGCCCTACGGCCGTGGCGCAAATCCCGTGCCGAACAGGATTGCTCCCGACCCCTTTTTTGTCGCGTTTACCCGCTGAGCGGCATTTTCGTTGGGCACACTGCTGATATAATACGCGACGGAGCGCAACTGTTCGGCCGCATGGTCGAATTGCGTCTCCTCTCCCCGCCAACCTTCCCTAGCAGCCGTTTCCGACGCGATCGAAACGGCTGTCCCACCGCACTGGACTTTCCGATGACATGGCTCCGACTCCTTATCGTTTTGTTAGTTTGTGGTTCCGCGGCACAGGCCGAAGATTGGCCGCAATGGCGGGGGCCGCGAAACGACGGGTCCTCCTTCGAAACTAGCCTGCCCTTCGAGTGGAGCGCCGAGAAAGGCATCGCCTGGAAGCTGAAGATGCCGGGGATCGGGGCGGGCACTCCGGTCATCTGGGGCGACAAGATCTTCGTCACCTCGGTCGACGGCGACGACATCGTCGTCCTGTGCGTCGGCACCGACGGCAAGGAGAAGTGGAAGGAAAAGCTCTCGGGCACTGGGGCGAAGCGGTACAAGAACCCGTCCGGGGCCGACGTCTCTGATGCCTCGGCGTCCTGTTGCACCGACGGCAAGTTCGTGTGGGCGTTCGCGGGGAACGGTTCCCTGGCATGTTTTACCGTGGATGGGAAGCCAGTTTGGAACGCCGACATCACGAAGTTCGGCAAGATCGAAATCGCATTCGGCGCGCATTGGACCCCGGTCCTTTTCCAGGGCAGACTCTACCTCCAGGTAATGCACCGCAAGGCGCAGAAACTGGTCTGCTACGACGCGGCCACCGGCAAAGAAGAGTGGGTGGTTGACCGCCCCGGGTATAGCAAGGGCGAAAGCCCGGACGTCTACGCCTCGGCCTTCATCTGGCAGGGACAGGGCGGCCCATTGCTGGTCTCTCACGGCAACGACTTCTGCACCGGCCACCGACTGGCGGACGGAAGCGAAGTGTGGCGGGTACAGGGGCTGAACCCGTCGGAAAGCAAGGCTTGGCGGTTCGTGTCGAACCCGCTGGTCACGCCGGACTTGATCATCGTGCCGTCCTGCAAAAACGGGCCGACGGTCGGGTTGAAACCGGTCGGGGCAAAGGGAGACATCAACGCGGAAAACCCTGCGGAAGCCTGGCGGATCAAGACGACGCCGGACGTGGTGTCGCCAATCCGCATCGGCGACGTGATCTACCTGTGCAGCCATGGACCATTCTCGGCCCACGACATCAAAACCGGCCAGCAAATTTATAAGGAGAACGTGACCAAAGGATACCACTGGTCCAATCTGGTGGCCGGCGACGGCAAGATTTACGCGACCAGCCAGGAAGGTGTCACGGACGTGATCCATGCCGGGCGGGAGTTCAAAAAACTCGCGACCAATAGCCTTCCCGACAAGATTTTCGGCTCACCCGCTGTCGCGGGAGGGCGGATCTATTTCCGCGGGTATGGGTATCTGTGGGCGATTGGGAAGCCGTGAGGACAAGGATAAAAGGAGAGGGCGGACAACGTGCCCGCCCTCCCTGGTAAAGTCCGTGCCCGTTCTGGTACAATCCCCACAAAGGAGACCCAGATCATGCCTACTAAAATCGTGACTTCCAAAAGCTGGGTGCAGAAAACCCCCAACGTTTGCGGCGGCGTCCCTTGCATTCGCAATACCCGCATCACGGTGCATGGGCTCGTGCATTACCGCCAACTCGGCCTCTCGGATCAACGTATTCTGGAGACAATCCAGGGGTTGACTAAAGATGACTTAATTGCAGCCTGGGAATATGATGCCGAGCATCCAGCGGAAATCGAAGAAGCCATTCGATTGAACGAGGAAGCTTGAGCGTTATGGCCCAGTTCTACGCCGACGAGGATTTTCCGTTTCCCGTTGTGGAACGGCTTCGGTTGCTGGGCCACGATGTATTGACGACGTTACAAGCAGGGCGAACCAATCAAGGCCTGGCCGATCCGGATCAACTTGCGTTCGCGAGATCTCTCGGCCGTGCCATCCTTACTCGCAATCGCCAAGATTTCATTCGCTTGCATACGCAATCGACGCAACATGCGGGAATCATTTCAATCACGGACGATCCCGATTTTGACGGCCAAGCTGGCCGAATCGATCAGGCGATTGCCAGCCATGCGAGTCTTGACGGTAGACATATTCGAGTGAATCGAACGAATCCTTGATAAGCGAAGGCGGAATTCGCGGACCACCCGAGGCCGAAACGCATCGGCGACGTGATCTACCTGTGCGGGCACGGCCCACGACATCAAGACCGGTCAGCAAATCTATAAGGAGAACGTGACCAAGAGATACCACTGGGCCAACAAGGTCGCCGGCGATGGCAAGATTTACGCGACCAGCCAGGAAGGTGTCACGGACGTGATCCAGGCCGGCCGCGATTTCAAAAAACTCGCGACCAACAGCCTTCCCGACAAGATGTTCGGTTCTCCCGCTTTCGCAGGTGGGCGGATCTACTTTCGCGGCTACGGGTACCTGTGGGCGATTGGTAAACCGTGATCGTGTAGAAAAAAAGGAACTGGCACGTGCCGGCTCCTTTTCCGCCCCCTGTTCATGCAATTGAAAAACGTCGAAATCCCGCACAGGATTCCGACGTTTGCGCGTTGAACGGCAACTTGATCAATTCAAAATCTTCAACAATCCCTGGGCTCGTCTCAAGTGGTTTCGAAGCATCTCCAAGTGATCTTTAGCGTATAGGCGTATGTTTGCATCCTTGCCGTTCGAGATTTGTTCCTCAAAGGCGGTGATTGCTTTCTGGTGGCCCGCGATGGTCCAGCGGAGGTATGCACGGTCGAATTCCGTACCCATTAATTTGCTCAGATCGCCGTGCCAAACAATTACCTCTTTATCAGTGATGTCAATGATGATCTGCTTGCGATTTTTCATCATCAGGCCGACTCGGTCGGCACATTTCCGGTGCTCCGCGACGAGCAATTCCGCGAGGTCCTTCACTTGTGGCGACTCGGCACGCATTTCGGCCAGTTTGCCGATGTCGATCTCGGAGTAGTCGTAGGCCGCCATCTTGATCAGGAAGTCCCCATCAAGTTCATTCCCCTCTTCGTTCGCTAGGGCGGCACTCGCGCCATAACCGATCATTGCTAGCGAAATCAATACGTTGAGGTGCCTCATCCTGAACTCCATTTCGTGTAACATCTCTCGCCCGGTCGCGCGACCAGTCATCAAAAACACCTATCTAACCCAAACCGCTTGGCTAAGCAACGCCAGATTTAATCGTCTTTATCGCAGCGCTCCGACGGAGTCGCGAGATCGGGCAAGCGCCGCGGGGTACCGCGTTCGTCGAGGAGCAACGGCACGGTGTGCCAGCGCGTCACGCCGGTCTTGGTCACGTCCAGACACAGGAACCAGCCGATCCGCAGGCTCTTCTTGGTGAAGCCGTCGAAGACGCAATTGCCGAGGCTGTAGACGATCGGCTTGTTCTTATAAATCTCGGCCCCCTGTACGATATGGGGGTGGGCGCCGACGATGAGATCCGCGCCGGCATCGAGCAGGACACGGGCCAGCTTCTTCTGGCCGCGATTCGGTTTGGCGTACTCTTCCCAACCCCAGTGCAAATAAGGAATCACGACATCCGCCTTGTACTGGGTTCGCGCGTTCTGAATGTCGGCCACCATCTGCTCTTCGACAGCCCAGGCGACTCCGGGCCAAGTCGGTCCCGCTTCGAACGAGCGCGGCTTGAATTCGTTGTAACCCAGCAATGCGATGCGGATTCCCTTGCGTTCGATCATGAGTGGCACACGGGCTTCGCTGATATCCTTGCCCCCGCCGAAGTAGCTGATCTTGCTCTTTTTCAAAAACGCCAATTGTTCGAGAAAGGCGTCGTGGCCGAAGTCGCCGGTATGATTGTTGGCGATCGAAACCGCGTGAAAATGCTTGCCGAGCGTCTTGAGTACCTCCGGGCGGGCACGAAAAGTCCATGGTTTCTCGACGGCCTTGCCGGTGGTGGCGACCACGCACTCGAGATTCCCGATCGACAGGTCCGCTCCATCCAGCAACTCCGCAAAGTCGGCGAACGGGTCCTTCCCTTTAGCGATGTCCTCGCCGGGCAAAAGGTCGAGCATGATGTCGCCCGCAAAGACGATGCGCACCGTCTCGTCCTTGGCCGCGAGTATGGATTGAGGCAGAAGCACCGCGAAAGAAACGCAAAAGCAAAAAATGAAACTGTTGCACATAAGGGCACCGAGGGATTGCGAAGTGACTGTGGACACCGCGATATTACACTATTGGGCCGTTAAGAAGCGATGCGTAAAGGCTCCAAAATAGATCTGAACCGCTGGTCACTCCAAACTGATCGTCGTGCCGTCCTGTAGAAACCATCAGACGGTCGGGGCGAAGGGAGCGATCCACCCCGCCCCCTTTCTATAATCGTGCTTGACTCCGCTCTTATGCCAAGTGATGATTAATATCTAGTCGGGTCATGCAGTCCGGACTATTCAAACCTGCCTCCCGCCCATCTGTTTTGCCTTGCCTACCGACAAAAGTCTGATCCAGGCCGTAATCAATCGAAGCGGGAAAATCGCCGCATTCATGCCAGCCAGCGATTCGATCCATAGGCGGAGCCCACGCACGCGGAGTTCTCGATGAGATTCGCGATCCTTTTTCCTCTCCTTGTCATTACGCACCTGGCACTGACCGCCAAGGCAGCGGCACCGCCCTCGCCCTCGCCCTCGCCCCTTTCCGCGGAATCGCAAACGGTGTTCGAAGGCAAGGTGAAGCCGTTCCTCAAAGCCCATTGTTTCAAATGCCACGACGATAAGGAAACGCGCGCCGGCTTCCGGATCGACACGCTCGGCACCGATTTTCTCGCGGGCAAAACGGCCGACCATTGGAAGGAAATCTACGACAACCTGGGTCTCGGCAAGATGCCCCCGAAAAAAGAGG
>JAIOQJ010000467.1 GCA_021413475.1 Planctomycetota bacterium
GTGAGCGGACGGAGGTGGAAAATCAATTCTTCCGGCCGCTCACGCGAACCGGCTCGCCGATTCGACACTACCCCTTCAACGCCGCTCGCGTCCGCTTCACTAACCCGTTGTCAGGGCTTGTGGAACCGCGCAACTGAAACATACTGGCAGCAAGAAAGCGGTCGCGCCAGGAGGGCGAGATGTGGTTATAGTCTTCCAGAACAGCGGAGCTAAACTTGTAGTCGTGCGAGTCGTTCCCTTTCAGGAACACCAGCACGCGGGCCGCGTCGATCAGTGCTTTCGGATCCGGATTGGCTTGCAGGTAGGCGAGTGTCTTCTGCGCGGCCGCCAGGCGATTTTTGCCGACTTCACCGAAGATCTCGCCGATTGCTTCCACACCAGAAGCCTTAGTGTCCATGGCACCCAGCTTGTCGATCGGATGATCGGGAATCTTGGCCATCTTCTCGCGAGTTTCCAGTTCCTGGCGGAAAGATACTGTGAACGCCACATTCTGCAGAAGAAGCCAGCGCCGCGTTTCATCGTGGGCACTCGTCTCATAGGCATAACGAATGGCGTTTGCGGTCGTCAAGGAATGAAGGGCGACGATCCCGGGTTTACGCATCAACAACTCGCCCGAACCGGCGAAGATGCCGTCCCAGACCGATTGCACGGCCACGCCTTTTCGAAGTAGTTCGACCACCTTCTGGCATGCCGCCTCTTCCGTCCCTTGACGCAGAGTGGCCAACAAATCAACGGTGGCCGATGAATCGAGTTTCCCTTCTTGCCAGTTCTCCGGGATATTCTTGATGAGGTCCCGATTCTTGCGGCCGGCTCGATCGGCAACGTCGTCGCGCTTCGCGGGGTTGCCGCCGTTGTGTGACATCAAGGCGTAAGCCAGTGAACGCAGCACCGGTTCCGCGTATTGCCAACCAATGCAATCGAGCGTTCGCTTGGCGTTGGCGGCGAAGATGATCTTGTGGCCAATGGCCCGGAAGTCGCGCGGGGCGTATTGCCAAAAGAGTTCGAATACCTCGTCGGCCCCGGCCGTGCGAACCAACCCCGCGATGGCGACATCGGCAGCGGCGGCGTCCCAGTTTTCGAGCGCCGCAATAAACGCCTGCCGTGCTTTGCGTGCCGGCGGCACGGCGGCTTCATCGACGGGTGCCATGCGCCAGCCTTTGCTCTCCTGCTGATTCTTGGCCTGGGAATCCTTGAAATAATCGAGTGCCCAGAAGATCGGCAGCCAGCGATCGGCATCGGGTGACGACAGGCTCGCCAGATGGGCCGAGTTGACGACCAGCACCGCGTGAAATTTGAAGCCGACGCTCGGCCGAGGTTCGACGTTCCGGACACCTGCCAGTAACAATGCGGCGAGCACTTCGCGGTAGCTCGTCCCTTTGTGAATGCGAGCGGCGATCTCTTCGAGCAGCTTCTCTCGCGGCGTTTCTTCCAGCACGCGAACCAGCGGCTCGATTTCTGGTTGCAGTCGGACGACTTTGGGATCAAGTTCGGCATCTTTCGCCGAAACGGATGGCAGACTTGAAAGAAAACCGAGATCGCCAAGGCAGAGCACGCTCGCGGCCGTGGCGGTTTTGAAGAAATCCCGGCGGTTGTTGAAGCTCGACATGGAGAGACCTCCGAACGGGTGTACCGAGATGAGGAGACTGGTTACACGATAGCGCGCCGGCGGCCCCGACGCAACCTCTCGATCGTTCCAACCGCCGCATTGTCCGAACAATCCGAATTACCCGCAAGCTTTATCCAATTCCACTTCGCCATACATCCGGAAATACCCTTTTTCATGCAATTCCTGATACCACCGATCCGACTTGAACTGTATGTCTCCATCAAAGCCAAACCGAATTGCCTGTAACAGAAGCCTGCTAAAATCGGCAATTTGGGATGTTGCATGCTGGGTAATTCAGATTGCTCGGATCGGCCTTCGGATCTTTACGGACGGGTTTTTGCCGTCGCGGGGATTCCCAGAAAGGAACTTCGCCATGAAGCGGACAGTCGTTCTCGCATGTTTGACAGCCCTGACAGCGATTTTGCCGGCCTTCGGGCAACCTACAATCTTGCCGACGGAGCAGCCAACTGACGGGCGCACTCCACCGATCATCGATATCACCACTGCGCCTGGAGTGGTTGTCGATTCCAGCGGCGTGGAATCATCTCGCGATGCGTTTGCCACGCTTGTGGCCACGGAGAAACAACCTCTGAGGGGCTTCTACGCTCGCGGCGAATTCATGTATACCTGGATCACGGGCGGCCGTAGCAACACGCCGCTCTTGACGACGGGGAATGCGGATATCGATCCTCGGGCCGGAATTCTGGGGGCACCAACCACTCGAGTGCTGTTCGGTGCCCAGGAAATCAATTTGAGCCCGTTCTGTGCAGGAAAATTCACGGCGGGCTATTGGTTCGGTGGCGCTGGCCGCTTCGGCATTGAAGCCACCGGCGTTATTGTGGGGGAAAATAATTCGAACGTCTTGATCAGCAGCGATCGGAACGGCGATCCCTTCCTGGCCGTCCCCTTCCAGAATATCCTTGGGCAAAATCAGCGATTGATCTTGGCGACGCCGACCTTGAACCGCCCGGAGGCCGGTAGCTTTCTCGCGGATTATAAAACGGAATTCTCCGGATACGATGTGTCCGGAATGCTCAATATTTATCGGGTCCCCTCCGTCCGCGTCGACCTGATGGCCGGCTATGCGTATCGGCATTTCGAGGAGTCTCTCCTCATGTCGTACGTGATGCATCCATTCGAGCTCCTGCCACAACAGATCGGTGATTTCTCTCTTCCCGGCGGTGTCTTTGGCGGATCCGCAACGGATCTGTTTGCCACGAAGAACGAGTTCCAGGGCGGCCAAATTGGTGCCAGAGTCGGTATTCACATTTCGCGGATCTCCTTCGATGCGACCGGCAAAATAGCCGTCGGAAACAATCGCCAAACCGTGGCCGTTGGCGGTTCGAGCAATTTTCAGGCATCGGGTGATAT
>JAIOQJ010000468.1 GCA_021413475.1 Planctomycetota bacterium
AAAAAGGCCATCACCCGCTTCTTTGTTCCGATGATCGACGTGCTCATTCTGCTCTTCTGCATCTTCCTGCTGATGCCGATCATGAACGTGCCGGGCGCGGCCGACAGCCCCGAGACCCAGGCGAAGCGACAAAAGACGACCGAGGAGATGTTTCAGGAAATCGACGATCTCAAGATCGAACTCGAGCGAGCCCGGGCAACCATCAAGAAGTTCAAGGACGAGCAGATCAACCCCGCGGAGACGCTGCACGACAGCATCCTCGAAATCGATCCCAAGGATGGCAAACTGTTTTTTTTTCGGAACAGCAAACGCCTGGAGATCGATTCCGAACGGACGGCTCTTGAGGTGATCGATGCCCACAAACGCAGCACGCCGGTCGGGAAGTTCCCGAATTTCATCATCATCATGCCGCGCGAGTTGGTTGACTTCCCGACCAAACCGCAACTGGATACCTACAAGAAGTGGTTCAAGGACGCTCCCCATCGCTTCGATAATCCACTTGGGTCGAACTAGGTACGCGTAAGATGAGAGTAGGGCGGGTCGAGGCTTTGCGAGGCCCGCCGGTGCCATTCCCGAGAAAACTCTCCGTCGGTCGCACTACGAATCGGAGTCCCGTCGATGACCGCATTCCCGCTCCTGTTGGCCGAGTTTGGCAAGATCGAGAAGACGGTCATCACCGGCCTAGCGGTCGCCGGCGGTTTCATGGTTGGTTTCGTCGTGACGGGGCGCGTCGTTGGAGGGCTGATCCGTTTTGTCTGGCACAAACAACCCCCTGGTGTATTGATCAAGTTGGCAAAGGTTCTCGGGGGTCTCCGAAAGATCCGAAACAGGTTGATTCGAAAGAGAGCGACGTTGAAGTCATCACTATCTATCTCCTCAAATCCGGATCTCCGGAGAGACGATATTTTCGACTTGGAGACGACAAACAAGGTCTGACCATCGACGAAATAATCGAAAAGATCGAGAAGATGGGTGATCTCAAGAACCTAAAAACGGTTCGCCTTGTGGAGGAGGATAAAAATCGTCCCGCTCAAGCCGAGACGGTACTAGTCAACAGACTCAAGGATCTCAAGGAACGCAAAGATCTGAAAGATTTCAAAATTCAACTTCCATAAAGAAGACCTATCGCTCGACAGACCTATTTTCGAACCCTCATGCCAGAGACCGCCGCGATAACCCCGACTCCGACACGTCAGCCTGACGATCCGAGCGCGTTGCGCATCGTGCTCTTCGGTATGCCGGACGCGGGAAAATCGTCTTTGCTCGGGGCCTTGGTGCAGGCGGCTCATTCGCAGGAACGGGCGCTTCAGGGCAAGCTCTCCGATTATCCGAACGGAATGGCTGACCTCTGGCGACGAGTCTACGACGACCGGCCGAAGGAAACGCTCGAGGAGATCGTCCCGTATCCGGTTCTGTATGAACCGGCCGCGAAGGGGAGCGGTCTGCCGTCGAAGGTGAAGGCAATCCTTTACGATTGCGACGGCCGGATCGCCAACGATCTGCTCGCCCAGCATCTCAAGCTCGATCGCGATTCGAAGCAGGGGAGCCTGGCGCGGGCCGTGCTCGATGCCGACGCGCTGATTCTGGCTATCGATGCCTCGGCTGGTCAGGAACAGATCGATATCGATTTTCGCGAGTTCGGTATTTTTCTGGGGGTACTCGAAGCGCATCGCGAGCATCGGCGTGAGATCGGCGGCCTGCCAGTCTTTCTTGCCCTGAGTAAGTGCGATCTACTGGCGCGAGAGGCCGTCAGTCGTGGAGAATGGGAGCAACGCGTCGCTCTTCGCCGAAGGCAAGTCAAAGAGAGCTTCGCCGAATTTCTCGATGCCAACGCGCCGGGGACGTTGCCGGGCTTCGGAACCGTTGAACTCCGTATTAGTCCCACGGCGGTAAAATGGCCGAACCTCAAGGACCTACCCGCCAAGCCGCGTGAACCGGTCGGCGTTGCCGAACTCTTCCGCGATTCCATTCGGGCCGCGTACGGCTTTCGCAATCGCGCCGTGCGCTCCGATCATCGGTTGCGCTGGACAGTCGGCATCGTTAGCGGCTTCCTTGCGATGGCGGCGGCCGTGGCCATCATAATGTTTGTGACCGGCGGTCCGGAAGTGAAGATCGGCGGACTGGCTGACATGGTCGCTAAGTTTGAAGCCCGCGACAAACCGCTCCCGGATCGCCTGACCGGCGACCTTCAGAAGCGGCTCGAAGAACTCAATGAACTTCGCGATCATCCCGAATTCGACAAGCTTCCGATGAATCGGAAGACGTACATTCTTGATCGGATCGAGGAAGTTCACGCCTATCAGAAACTCCGCGATGAACTCCGCATATTGCCGATCCCCGAACGGGCCCGCGACCTCCGCGATCTCAAGGAAATCGAAGACCTGCTGGCGGCCAACCCCGTGCCGGCCAAGTTCGCCGAGGAGTGGGACAAGGCACCGCCTCCGCTCGAAATCGATCGCCGCCGCCGCCTGGAAGAGTGCCAGACGCTCCGCGAGGGCGTCGCGGAAATGCAGGCCTTTTACGCGACGCTGCGGAACAAGGCGAAGGCCCAACTCTTCGAGCCGGAATTCCACATCCGCTGGATCGAGAAAGTCGATTCGACATTAGCGTTCGAGAAGACCCCCCCATTCAAGCGTGAAGACGGCCTGAAAGGGATCGCCTACGAGTTCAAAGAACGCAAGGAAGCCCTGAATGAATGGATGGCCGTCCGCCATCGGCTCGAAAATCTTCGCGACATGGGTTTGGCGCTGGGACTGGTGAGCGATCAAGACGCATCGGCGGCCGTGCTGGTCGTGCCGGCCTTGCCAGCCGATGCCGATCTCAATGCGTTCTGCAAGATACGCTGGGAAGAACTTCAGAAACAGTATCCGAGCTACGCGACTTGGACGCTTGACTCGCTCCCCGATCCGCTCAAAGAAGACGTCCGCAAACGCCTGAAACGGTCGCTCGACCAGTTGAACCGCGACAGCCGTAAGATGATCCTCGCCAAGTTCCGGCAAATCCGGCCGACTGGCGACGACACTCACGCCGACTGGAAAGAGATCGCCACTTCGATCCTCACCCCGCCATTGCAAGACTGGCGAGCACTACTCGGTTTCGTCACGAAACTGCTCGATCCTCTGGCCGAGGACCCGGCCACATCCACGGCGAAGTTCCTGAACAAGGAGAGTTTCGAGTTGCAGATCAAGTCGGTCTCGCTCACGATTCCCAACAACATCGCCCAAGGGCCGTTCACACCCGAAGATGATCTGCGCGTCATCCAGCAATTTCAAAGCGGCGGTAAGAATACCATGGTTCTTCGGCTCGATAAGGCCGCAACCGTGACGGGAGCCGTCAACAAGAAATATCGCTTCAATATCGAGAAAGGCGAAGGGAAACTTCTCTGCAAGCCGGGCGACGCCATCAGCGCGGAACTTGGTTTGTTGAAGGGGAGTAAAGCGTGGCAATTCACCTGGTCAAGCTCACGCACGGTCGCGTACACGTTTGAATCGCTCAACCGCGAACCATTCCTGAAAACCGCGGAATCCGCCGAACGCGGCAGCCTCGCGGATGATGTGACGATCACGGTGGATGTCGCGCTGCCGGTGATTCCGGAGATGCTGCCGGAAGTGCGGCGCGAGAAGAAGTGATTTGCGATTGTTCGTAGTGACCCGCTTTAGCGGGTCTTGGCACGCAGACCCGCTAAAGCGGGTCACTACGAACAAGAATTTCCAACGCCTCCATATACTTCGCCCGCGTCTTCTCTACCACCTCGGACGGTAACGCCGGTGGCGTGCTGTTCTTGTCCCACGTGGTCGATTCGAGCCAATCGCGGACGAATTGCTTGTCGTAAGACGCCTGAGCCCCGCCCGGTGCGTATTGATCGCCCGGCCAAAATCGCGAACTATCGGGTGTCAGCACTTCGTCGATCAAGATGATCTCGCCGGACGGTAGACGGCCCCACTCGAACTTGGTATCGGCGATAATTACGCCGCGTTTGCGGGCGTATTCGGCCGCTCGGAGATAGACGTCGACGCTCCGCGAACGCAGTTCCTCCGCGGTTTTCTGGCCGATCTGCGATGCCATCAATTCGAAGGGAACGTTTTCGTCGTGCCCGCTCTCAGCCTTGGTGGCGGGGGTGAAGAGCGGTTCGGAAAGCCGGTCGCTCTCGCGCAAGCCAGAGGGCAGGGCGATGCCGCAGACCGATCCCGTTTTGCGGTAATCTTTCCAACCCGAACCGGCCAGGTAGCCGCGGACCACACACTCGAACGGGACAACCTCGGTCTTGCGAACCAACATGCTCCGGCCGCGCAGGGCATCGGCCTGTTGCCGAAATGCCTCCGGCATGGCGGTGGGATCGGTGTCGATCAGATGATTCGGCACGGCCAGATATCTGAACCAAAAACACGACAATTCCGTGAGAATACGCCCCTTGTCCGGAATCGGCGTCGGCAGTACCCAATCGAAGGCACTGATGCGGTCAGTCGCGATGATGACGAGGCGATTGCCCAGATCGTAAACGTCGCGCACCTTGCCACGACGGCACGGGTAGCCGGGGATGTTCGTTTGTACGATAGCGTTTGAGGACACGTCAGCGTTCTCCGATTTTGGTCTTCGTAGGACGGCCGTCCTTGGCCGTCGGGCTTTTTTCTCCATAGGTAAAGCCGGACGGCCAAGGAAGGCCGTCCTACGAAGAAAAATGACATCTATGGATGTCTTATGCTCCCCTCCGTCGCGGACCAGTCCGATCGGCCTTGACGAAAAATCGCGTTTCCGTCCAAGATGGGCCACGAAGGATGCGGTCCGCAAGGCGGCGGTCCCTCTTCGTAGCGTAATTGTCGGCAGGGAATGGAGTCTCGTGATGCTCTTCGAATCACCTAGCATCCGCGTCGAGCGCGACGATCAGATCGCCACGCTCTGGCTGGATCGCCAAGATCGTGCGGATAATCGCATCACGATTTCGCTGCTCGATGAACTGGAGCGAGCCCTGCTGGCCGTCCGTCAATCGGCCTGTCTCGATCTCCTCGTGGTGCGAAGTGCGAAGAGTGCGGGCTTCTGCCCCGGGTTCGATCTCGATGAATTGTCGCAATTTCGAACCGTGGAAGAGCGAGCGAGTTTCGCCGCTCGCGGTCAGCAAATCACTCAACTGCTCGAAAACCTTTCCCCCGATGTTTTGACCGTGGCCGTCCTTGAAGGCGAGTGCCGTTCCGCTGGACTGGATCTCGCATTGGCGTGCGACTATCGGGTGTTGCTGGCCCGCCCCGATGCGATGCTCGGCTTTCCGGAAATCAATCTCGGCCTGATTCCGTGCTGGGGAGCGACGCAACGTCTGCCGCGCTTGATCGGCCTTGGGCGTGCGTTACGGATGCTTGAACACGGGGAAATGCCGCGAGGTCATGAAATTCTCTCTTGGGGGCTGGTTGACGCCATGTTCAGCGAGAAGAGCTTCCGCATCGATCTGCAAGCTTTCCTCGATCGCCTGCAAGACGCCCCGCGCCGTTTGCCGATGCCGCGCTCGTTCGCTTCTCGCCTGTGCGATGGTCTTTCTCTGGCACGTTGGATTGCCTACGGAAAAGTGAATCGATCACTCAACGATGTTTTCGACAAGGAACGTCCGGCGGCACGAGCGATTCTGCGCGCGGTTCAATTGGGCTACTCGTCGGTCGGCGAGGGACTGGCGGCGGAACGCACGGCATTCGTCGAATTGGGCAAAACCGATACCTGCACGCACCTGCTCAATCAAGCACGCCGGGCGGCGCAGCCTTCGCGGATTCATCCCGAGCCGATCAATCCAGTCGCACCGCTGCCGGAACGCATCGGCATTGTCGGCGGTGGGGTGCTTGGTTCCGCGCTCGCCTGCGATTTGGCGACTCGCGGTCGGCAAATCGTTCTCCAGGAAGCGAACGAAGAAACGCTCGAACTTGCCAACCAGCGGATCGAAACACGCCTGCAGGAGATGATCGGCCAAGGCCGAGTTTCCGCAAGCGAGGCCGAACAGACGCGTAAGAACATTCGCCGAACCATTCGCTGGATGGGCTTTGAGGAGGCGGGATTCGTCATCGAAGCGGCCGAGGAAGATCTCGGCATCAAACGCGGCATCTTCCACGAATTGGAGCAGCACGTTCGCCCGCGGACGATCCTCGTGACGGCCGGCAGCACGGTGCGCGTCGATGCCATTCAAGCGGAACTGCAACGGCCCGGCCGCGTCGCGGGATTGCATTTTCTCGATGCGAACCAATCGAACCTGGTGGAGGTTGTGCGTGCCCCCGGCACCGACTCGGGCACGATCGCTACGCTCGATGCCTGGATGCGAACGCTGGGCCACACGCCGATTCTCGTGAGCGATCGACCCGGTCGCTTGGTGCGCCGCGTGCAACTCGCCTATTGGTCGGAGGCGGTGCTCTTGGTGTCTGAAGGAATGCCGCCCGAATTGATCGATCGGCAAGTGCGACGGTTCGGCATGGCGAAAGGGCCGCTCGAAGAGATCGACGCTTTCAGTTTCGACAGTCTGGCCCGGTTGGTCGAAGAGATGCAACTGGCGCGGGGCGATCAATTCGCGGGGAACTTGTTGCTCGAGCGCATGCGGGCCTACGGCTGGAACGGTTGCGAAAACCGCGAGGGCTTTTATCGCTATCGACGCGGACGTGCGAGGCCGAATAGCCTGGCACGTGTCGTACTCTGGCACGATTTGCCAGAAGATGTCATCGGCCACTACGTCTTCGATCCGGAGCAAGCACTCAACGACGGAGTCGATCGGCTGGTGATGCGGTGCATCAACGAAGTTGCCGCGTGCCTGGCCGAGGAACATGACGCTGACCCCGGCACGGTCGATCTGGCCCTGACGCTAGGGGCAAACTGGGCCCCGCATCGCGGCGGCCCGTTGCGATATGCCGATGAACTTGGCCTCAACGTGGTCGTCGAGCGCCTGGCGGAGTTCAGCGAACGCTTCGGAAAACGCTTTGAACCTTGCCTGGAATTGCAACGCCGTGCCGAGGCGGGTGAATCGTTCTACGGTTCGACGGTCCCGATGGAAGTCGTGCCGTATCCGGTGGTTCGCAAGATGGCGGGCTAAACGTTTGCCGCGTGAATCGATACTCTTTCCCGTGGTCAACGTTTACGAACCCACCCCGGAGAATCGATCATGCCGAGCAAACCGGAAATGCGCATCCAGGAATTGCACCTCACCCTCCCGCCCGCCCCGAAGCCGGTCGCCGTCTACAAGACCGCCATCAAGATCGGTAACCGTTTGCTCGTTTCAGGGCACGGACCCTGGAAGGAAGATAAAACGCAGATCACTGGACGCGTCGGCAAAGATCTGACGCTCGAAGAAGGCAAACAAGCGGCCCGCCAAGTCGGCCTGGCGATTCTCGCCACGGTCAAAGAAACGCTCGGATCGCTCGACAAAGTCGTGCGGCTCGTCAAAACGCTCGGCATGGTCAATTCCACGCCCGAGTTTCTCGATCACCCCAAAGTCATCAATGGTTTCTCGGAACTGATGAAAGACGTCTTCGGTGACGACGCGGGTGTCGGAACCCGCAGTGCGGTCGGCTTTGTCGCGCTGCCGGGGAATATCGCGGTGGAAGTAGAGTGTGAGTTTCTTGTGCAGGATTGATGTGGATGGTTTTGGTTCGTAGTGACCCCGCTGAAGCGGGTCACTACGAACTCATTTTCAAATCACGCTATCGCTAAACGTTTGCAGCACGCGCGAGATGCCGGCCGCCGAGTCCTTCGCGGCGACATAAGCCATCGCGCCCACGAAGCCAGCCATTCGGCTTCCTTGATCGGGCGCCTGATCGCCCAGGACGATCACTTTCGCGTTCGGCTTATCGCTGAGCAGTTTCCAGCAAGTCAGCCAGCCGCTCTCGGATTCGGCATTTTCCTCGGCCAGAAGCACGACGCAGCTCGCGCTGTCGCGAGCCAGGGTGCGGGCTTCCTGCTCCGTCTTGGCCAGCCGGACGCTCCAGCCGCGTTCTTGGAAGAACCGCTCGATGACGGCCGCCTGAGTCAGTTGGCCCAGGCAAAGGACCATACGCTTGCCATTTCGGCGGAAGCCATCCTCGCCGCGCGGGCCCGCGTTCGGCTTGCGTTCGGGAATATTGGGTAGTTTGTACATGCCTCGTTCTCCTTGAGTCACGATGTCCGCCTTGCTGTTCCCGCAAGGTTGTTCGTCTGGTGCGTTCGTTCTTTTCATATTTCAATGGGAAAGACGCCCCAAATTTCGGGGATGTTCGCCCATTTTCACAATTTTAGTCAGTTCACTTGGTTAAACGCTGGGGCAACAACGTTGCAATTACCGGGGAGGGATTTCTACTATGCCGAATCGAACGGCTCGGGTCAATCTCGGTAGAAACGTGGATGGTCCGAAGGTGAGATCATTCATGCACACTCATTCTATACCCACGGCGGGGATGATCAAGAAGATCTTTTCCCGAAGGAGGTTCTGAACGGGGTCGGCGATCCGTATATCCAGACCTACAACGTATTTCGTCAGGCTCTTCCGCGAGAAGTTCGTGAAATCTCCGGGCCGGGCCTTTTATTCAGATTTTCCATTCAAGGTGACTCTCCTATGAAGGCCAAGCTCTCGATCGGAAGCTGGGCGTACATTTTCAACCAGGAAAACCCCACCAACGATTTCCACGTCATCTTGCACAAACTGCATGATCTGGGCTACGACGGTGTGGAACTGGGTGGTTTCAATCCTCATCCTGGCCCCGATACATGCGATACACGCGCGAAGCGCGATTCCTTGCGCAAGGATGTCAAAGATCACGGCCTTTCTTTTTCGGCCCTCGCTGCCGACCTCTGGTCGCAGAAACTACTCACGGTCGAAGATTCCGGCCCGTACATCGCCGCCTTCACGAAAAATCTGTTTTTCGCTGAAGATCTCGGCATCGACTGCATCCGCGTCGATACCGTGGAACCGATCACGGTCATCCAAAAAGGCCAGGTCGATTCGAAGACCGCTTTCGATCGGGCCGTGAAAGCGTTCGATCTCTGCTCGAAGCTCGCAGCTAATCGCGGCATCCGCATCTGCTGGGAATTCGAACCCGGCTTCCCGATCAACAAGCCGTCGGAGATCATCGCGCTGGTCGATGCCGTCCGCGAACGCGGCAACCCGAACTTCGGCGTTCTTTACGACACCTGCCACGCGCACATGTGCGCCGCCATCGGTGCCAACCAGATCGGCGAGAAAGAGATCCTCCCCGGCGGCGCGATGGAACTCCTCGAAAAACTCAAAGGCAAAATTACCCACGTCCACCTCATCGACTCCGACGGCAGCCTGAACGAGCACAACACCAGCACCCACAACCCATTCGGCACCGGCAAACTCGACTTCGACAAACTGATCCCCGCGATTCAGAAAGCGGGCGTCCCCAGCGATTGGTGGTGCGTTGATCTCTGCTTCTGGCCGCACGCGTGGGACGTGACCGCGGATAGCAAGAAGTTCCTGGACAAGATGCGGACGAAGTACGCGGCGGCGTGATGGTTTTGGTACTCCAAAAGCGGATCAGGTGAGGAGCATGCGTTGCGTGCTCCTCTTTGGGACGGTGCGATTTATTAGGGTCGAGCGGAAACTTCGCGAACGGAGCAAGTTCATGTCCAGAATTCTCTGCCGAAAATGTGCCTGCTCTAGCGAAGTGGAAAACGAATCGTCCTACTCTGGTAGACGCTGCGCGATTTGTCGATCACCGTATCCGAATTCGTACGCCAGCCCGGCCGATCGCGAAGCGCGAATTTGGCATGCCCCTCCCGAAACCGTTGACCACTCTGGCCGCGAAGTTTCCCATAACATTTTATTTTTCGCGGAACCTCCACCAGAAATCGGCAGGCTACTCAGCGCGGCGTCGACGCTCACCACGGGAACGAAATACTATTCCTTCCTGCAGAGAATCACATTCGGGACAATGATCGGACTCGTCGTGGCAGCCCTGCCATGGGTGTTGGTGTTCACAATATCTAAATCTGCACTTGTGTTCATATCGATCGGCGCTTTCTGCATTGTGCTTTTCTACGCTCTCGTATTGACGCTATGCGACCATTCGTGCTCATTTGTCGGTGAGCAGGGTATTGCTCGATATAGGTGCCGCGGCACTCCCAAGAATATCGTGAGGAAACGCGTCCTGAAGTTCTCTGATGCAAGTGAACTGCACGTGTCTGTGACAAGAATATTTACGTACGGAGCGCATACCGCAACCCAATTCAAGTTTAGGTGGTCGGATCAAAACGGAAAATCACTGATGCAAATTACTTCGCCTGAGAACGAGAAACCTATTTTAGACCGAACAATTCAAGATCGCCGCATGCCGGACGTCTCGGATTATTCCTTTTGCATTGCCGCGGAGGCGGCGTGGAGCCGGTATCTTCTGAAGCCGGTCTTGAATCGATTGAAGCGTGACCGCTCGGTCACATTCAACTTGAAGAACGGCACGGTGATCGAGGTCGGGGAAGGTTGGATCGATTTTATTGTCGGCAATCAATCAAATCGATTTACCCGCGAGGAATTGGCGTCCGCGAAACTCAATGATGGCGAATTCGAAATCAAGGCCAAGGTTGCCATCGAAGGTTGGTTTCGATCGACGGGTATTTTTCGATTTTCATTCAAGAATATCGCGAATGCGAGCATGTTCATTCTCTTGTTTGAAAAGCTTGTCGCTCCGGATGGTAGCTTTTCATTTCGCGAGTCGAGCAACTCGTGATCATGCCGTGCGAAGATTCCTGAATAAGCTGCGATCGCGAAACTTTGAGAAGCCGCACATGTTGACGACCTTTTTTCGCGGCGCTCCGCTCTCGATCCATTTTCGCCATTTCTTTCACCCGTCCAGCCTACCCCTCGACAACACTTTCGCAAGTCGCGCCTTCCTCCGCGTCGTTGTTCGACTACACTAGTCCCGAATCGGCAGGCGGATTCATCCATTCATTCAAACACGAGATGTTCTCTCATGACCAAACCTCTCAACATCGGCATGATTGGCTACGGCTTTATGGGCCGGGCCCATTCGAACGCTTATTGCAAGGTGAATCACTTTTTCGACCTGAAGTACCGGCCGGTGCTGAAGGCCGTTTGTGCTCGCAATGCCGAGAATGCCAAGGCGTTTGCGGATCAATGGGGTTACGAGTCGATCGAGACCGACTGGCGAAAGCTGGTCGAGCGGAAGGACATCGACGTCATCGACATCTGCACGCCGAACAACACGCACGCGGAGATCGCCCTGGCTGCGGCCGCGTACAAGAAGATGATCCTCTGCGAGAAGCCGTTGGCGATGAACGGGCCTGAAGGCCTTAAGATGGTGCAGGCGATCGAGAAGGCCGGCGTCGCGAATATGGTTTGGTACAACTATCGCCGAGTGCCGGCGGTGACGTTGGCGAAAAACCTCATTGATGAAGGAAAGCTCGGCCGGGTCTTCCACTATCGGGCCAAGTTCCTGCAAGATTGGACGATCAAAGCTGATCTCCCGCAAGGTGGGCAAGGCCTCTGGCGGATCGATGTGGCGGCGGCCGGCAGCGGCGTTTCCGGCGATCTTCTGGCTCACTGCATCGACACGGCCCTTTGGCTCAACGGGCCGATCGAGAGCCTTTCCGCGACCACGGAAACGTTCGTCAAGGAACGCAAGCACAATCTGACGGGCAAAGTGGAAAAGGTCGGTATCGACGACGCGTGCATGTTCATGTGTCGTTTCGCCAACGGCTCGCTGGCGACATTCGAATCGACCCGCTACGCCCGCGGCCACAAGGCCTTGAATACCTTCGAGATCAACGGTGAAAATGCGTCGCTGTCGTGGGATCTGCACGACCTGCACCGCCTTGGTGTTTACGACTACAAGGAAGGCGAAGGCAAGCTCCGTGGCTGGAAGTCCGTCCACGTCACCGACAACAGCCCCGAGCACCCGTACATGGACAAGTGGTGGGTTCCCGGCCTGCAAATCGGTTACGAACATTCGTTCGTGCATCAAGTCGCCGACTTCCTGACCGGCCTCGCCAGCGGCAAGCCCGCGATGCCCGATTTCCGCGACGCCTACCGCACGCAAGTTGTGCTTGACGCGATCATGGAATCGGCAAAAGATGGAACGTGGAAAAAGGTGGCGGCTGTTTAGCGGCGAAAACGCGGAGGCGGAGGAACGCATGGAAACAACCATTCCGAGGCTGATCACGGCGGAAGAGTTCAGCAATTTGCCGGAGCCGGACGACGGAACTCTTCAAGAACTCGTGAAGGGAGTCATCGAAACCATGCCGATGCCCAACTTTCAGCATGGCGAGTGTCAAGTTGCCGTGGCGTTCCTTCTGCATCAGTACGCGAAAGCGAATCGAGCGGGCCGGGTAGTCACCGAGACAGGCGTGCTAACGGAGAGAAACCCCGACACGGTGCGCGGCCCCGACGTTTCGTTCTGGAGTGCCGCTCGGCTTCCTCTCGATGAAGTTGTTAAGGGCTACCCGCAAATCGCTCCGGATTTGTGCGTCGAAGTTCTCTCACCCAGTAATACCGCCAAGCAGATTAAGCAGAAAATCAAGGAGTACCTTTTCAACGGCACGAAGGCGGTTTGGATTGTTGACCCGGCGGATCGAAGCATGAAAATCTACCGTTCGCCACTGGAAAGCCGTTCGCTCGAAGAGGATGCTTTTCTCGATGGCGAGGACATTCTTCCCGGCTTCCGCTGCAAAGTGGCCGAACTATTCGGTTGATCGCTCTGGACAACCGCCATTCAAACCGGCTACACTCTCTCCTCACCCAATTCGTGCTCCCGACAGGACGTCGTATGCACCTCGTTCATCTAAGAGCTTCAACATTCTTCGGCGGGCCTGAACGGCAGATGCTCGGCCTCGCAAAAGCGTTGCCGGAGTCGTATCGCACCACTTTTCTGAGCTTCTCCGAAGGCGGGCGTTGCAGCGAATTTCTCGACCAGGTGCATGCCGCCGGTTTCGAAGGGCAGGCGCTTCGCAACGACACGCCCCGGCTTCGCTCGGCCATTCGCGAACTGACACTCTTTCTGAAAATTCGCGGTGCCTCTGTCCTGATCTGTCACGGCTACAAGTCGAACCTGCTTGGACGTATTGCGGCGAAGCGTGTGGGAATTCCCGCGGTGGCCGTGTCACGCGGCTGGACCGGCGAGAACGAGCACGGAAAATCAAGATCATTCGGAACGGGGCACGACTAGAAGCGTTTCGCATCCGAAGTGTGGAGCACCGCGACAAATTGCGCGCACTCGCAAATCTTTCCGGCGAAGAACGAATTGTCGTTGCGGCGGGCCGGTTGAGCCCCGAGAAAGGCTTTGATGTCCTCGTCGAGGCGGCCGGACTCTTGCGGCAACAACACTCAGATCTGCGTTTCGTTCTGTTCGGCGAGGGTGCGGAACGGCCGCTGCTCGAACGCCGCATCCAAGAATTGAACTTGCAAGGATCGTTCATCCTGGCGGGTTTCCGTGATGATCTCGATCGCTGGCTTCCTTGGGCGGATGTGGTCGTGCTGCCGTCGTTCACCGAAGGGTTGCCGAACGTCGCCTTGGAAGCATCCGCCGCGGGAGTACCCGTCGTGGCCACCGCGGTGGGTGGAACGCCCGAAGTGCTGCGGCATGGCGAGACAGGTTTCCTGGTTCCTTCCGGCAATCCCGCGGAGTTGGCGAAACGGATTGCGGAACTCGGAGGCGATGCCGATCTGCGGCAAAGTATG
>JAIOQJ010000469.1 GCA_021413475.1 Planctomycetota bacterium
CCGTTGCTGGATTTACTGATTACCGAATTGATGAACGCAGGTGCGCGGGCGGCCCAGCCGGGCGAGTTCACGATGCGGGCGTTTCTCGGCGGCAAGAAGGATTTACCGCAAGCGGAAGCCGTCGCCGCCGTCATCGAAGCCGGCTCGGCCGATGAACTTCAGCAGGCGCTCGGGCAGATGGCCGGCGGCGTCACTCTTCCATTGAACGCTCTTCGCGACGACCTGCTCAATCTCCTTGCGGACATCGAAGCCGGCCTCGATTTCAGCGAAGAAGACATTACTTTCGTCGGCAAGCAGGACACGCTCTTCCGCATCGGCAAAGGGCTCGCTCAACTCACGAATCTACTCAAGCAATTCGAGACGCGCTCGGTGAACGGCAAACCCTTTCGCGTCGCTCTCGTCGGAGAACCGAACGCGGGGAAGAGCAGCCTGTTCAACGCCCTGGCCGGGTTGCCGGCGGCCCTGGTCAGTCCGATCGCTGGAACGACGCGCGACTATGTCTCGCGGACGATCCAGCTCGGCGATCTTCCCATCGAACTGATCGACTCCGCCGGCTGGCAGCAAGGCAAGGACACGATCGAGAAACAGGCCCAGGCCCTGGGATTGAGCCAAGCCTGCTCTGCCGATCTACTGCTCTGGTGCGTCGATGCGAACCGAATGAATGCCGTTGCTCCTCAAGAAACTGCCGGTTTGAAGATGTTGAAAGTGACCACGAAGGCCGATCTCTCTCCAGGAATTTCCGAGCCGCTCGTCACAAGCACGAGAACGGGACAGGGCATCGCTTTTCTGAAAGGCCATCTGCTCGAATTGGCCCGCTCGTTCTTTCGGCCCGCCCTTGCTCCGAGCCTGAGCCGCTGCCGGCATCACGTCGAGGCGGCTCTCAAACACTTGCGGACGGCCCACGGTGTCGTACTCCACGATGATGCATCCGAATTACTCGCCCTCGAATTGCGGTTGGCCCTCGAACAACTCGGCGAAATGACCGGGGCGATCCACACGGATGATCTTCTCGATCGGATTTTTTCGCGTTTTTGCATCGGAAAGTAAAATTGGGCAGGATCCATAAACTTCCCCGATTTTTCACCTAAACGATTGAAATCCGGTCCAATTCCGGGGACACTATTCATGTTGGACGAACCGCCGAACTACTCAATCAAGGAGACTCTCCCCATGACACAAGGCGAAAATAACGGCATGACTCGCCGCGAAGTGATGAAGAAAACCGGCAAATTGGTCTCCGCGGCAGCGGTCATCGGAGCGGTTTCTCCTGGTGGGGTTTACGCTGCCGGAAATGATACCATCCAAATCGCGCTCGTGGGTTGCGGCGGCCGAGGCGGCGGAGCGATTGTCAACGCTCTCTCGACCAAGGGCCCCACGAAGCTCGTCGCTATGGCCGACGTCTTCGACGACAAGCTGAACGCCAGCTACAAGAATCTGATCAAGAAGTACGAAAAGCAGATGGACGTTCCGAAGGAACGTCAATTCGTCAGCTTCGATGGTTATAAGCAAGCGATGGACTGCTTGAAGCCAGGCGACGTGGTCATTCTCGCGACGCCGCCCGCGTTCCGATGGGTCCATTTCAAGTACGCCATCGAAAAAGGACTCCATGTATTCATGGAAAAGCCGATCACGGTGGACGGGCCGAGCTCCCGGAAGATGTTCGCCCTCGGCGAGGAGGCGGAGAAGAAAGGCCTCAAAGTCGGCGTCGGGCTGATGTGCCGACATTGCAAAGCACGTGGTGAACTTTACGACCGCGTCAAGTCGGGAGAGATCGGCGACATCACCATGCTTCGGGCCTATCGTATGCAAGGTCCGATCGGATCGTGCTTCTCGCCGAAAAACACCGATCCCAAGATGAGCGAAGTGCTTTACCAGATCCGCCGCTTTCACTCGTTCCTATGGGCCAGCGGTGGTGCCTACAGCGACTTCCTGATTCACAACATCGACGAATGCTGCTGGATCAAGGATGCCTGGCCGGTGAAGGCACGCGCTTCCGGCGGCCGCCATTATCGTGGCGATGCCATCGACCAGAATTTCGATAGCTATTCGGTCGAATACACGTTCGCCGACGGCACCAAGATGTTCCTCGAAGGCCGCAACATGAATGGCTGCCAGCAAGAATTCGCCAGCTATGCTCACGGGACCAAGGGATGTGCGGTCATCTCGACCTCGTCGCATCATCCCGCGGGTTGCCGAACCTATCGTGGACAGGACTTTCTCCAGAAGGATCAACTCTGGCACTTCCCCGGCGAGGAACCGAACCCGTACCAACTCGAATGGGACCACTTGATGACGGCGATTCGCGAGAACACGCCCTACAACGAAGTGAAGCGCGGCACCGAGGCGAGCCTGGTCACTTCCATGGGCCGCATGGCCGCCCACACGGGCCAGGTCATCACCCGGGACGACATCCTGAACAGCGAACACGAGTTCGCTCCCGATGTCGACAAGCTGACGATGACCGGCCCCGCGCCGCTGCAGTTGGATACGTCAGGCAAGTATCCGATCCCGCAACCGGGATTGAAGAAGAAGCGAGAGTTCTAAATCGTTTCTAGCCTTTGATCGCTGGCGGCGTTAACCCGACGCGCCAGCGAGGGATGCTCCTCCCTCGCTGGCGCGTCGGGTTAACCCATTTTGCGCCGCTTCCCTGTTCCCCGCCTTCCGCGATTTCACTTGCTCCATTCTTGAACTCACGCTATGGAACGCCCCGCAGTCCAGAATCTGGTTCATGAGGGGCGAGCATGCGGGCGATCGTCAATGCGACCTCGACGATTGGGAATTTGACCGGGGTTGGCCGTTACACCAATCAATTGATGGAGTGCTTGCCCAAGCTGTCTCAGGCAGATCAGTTCTTCTTTTATCCGCACGCATGCATTCGTTCGCTTCGCCATACTTGGAAGAAAGCCAGCGAGCCAGATGCCGGCAAGCCGGTGGTTCAAGACGTGAAGAAAAGCCGAAACTTGCCCAATCCGCGGAAATGGCTGCGGTCCGGCCTGCTGCCATGCGCCCATCTGTTTCTCTGGCTCTACAGCCGTGCGGTCGTGTCGAAATCGTGGTTTGATCTCTACCACGAAACCAATTACATTCCAATCGCCTGCAGTATCCCAACCGTGACGACTTTTCATGACCTTTCGATCATTCACCATCCCGAATGGCATCCGAAGAAACGCGTTGATTGGTTCAATAAGTACCTGCCGCGCACATATTCTCAAACTCGGCATTTCATCACGGACACCGAGAGTGTCCGCCGCGAGATGATCGAGACCCTGAATATCCCTCCCGAGAAAATCACACGCATCTGGTGCGGCATTCGTTCCGATTTGCAGCGTGTGCCGAAAGAGGAGTATCAACCAGTCCTTCAACGGCTCGGCTTGCCCGATTCTTTCTTGCTCCATGTGGGCACGATGGAGCCGCGGAAGAATCTGTTCATGCTTATGAAGGCCTACGTCGATTTGCCAACCGAACTCCGTGAGAAGTGTCCGCTCGTCCTCATCGGGCAATGGGGGTGGAACTACGGCGAGGCCGCCGAGTTCTATCAGTCCATTGCCCGGCATCAAAATGTGAAGCAGATCGGCTATGTGTCGGATGACGACCTTCCCGCACTTTACAGCGCGGCCCGTTCTCTTGTGTTTCCGACTCACTACGAAGGCTTCGGCATTCCTCCACTGGAAATGATGGGCTGCGGCGGTGCGGTTATCGGTTCCACGGCGGCGTCCGTGGCGGAAGTGACAGCCGGCCACGCCTTCCTGATTGATCCTGACGATGTGGCCGGCTGGCGCGATGCCATGAAGCGAGCCATCACCGACGACGATTGGCTGAAGACGCTTCGCAAAGGCGTCGTCGAGCACGCTCGTCAGTTCACCTGGGAACGCACGGCCGAGGAGACGCTTCGCGTCTATCGACGAGTGCTAGGAATCGACAAAACCGTGGCGAAGCTCCCGGCGAGCCGAGCCGCGTGAGCGGCCGGGTTAAATGCCACAAAATCACCCGGTCGCTCACGCGGCTCGGCTCGTCCTACGCGAATCACTTCTTCCCGATGCAATAAAGCATCTTGTCTGACCGGGCAAAAATCTGGCCTTCGCAGGGGGTGAGGGCCGCACGGAAGACCTCTCCCTTCGCATCCAGCGGATTCGTCGCGACGATCTTGACTGCCGGGCCAGGCTCGATCACTGTCGTTTCGCCCGCTTCATTCTGGAAGTATACCAAGCCATTGGCCGCGATCGGCGACGACGAATAGGGCCCCTTGATCCGGTCATCCCAGAGTTGCTTGCCCGTTTCCGCATCGTAACAAATGACCAGCCCGGGCATGTTCACCACCAGTAGATACTTGCCGACCAGGACCGGCGAAGGCTGATCGCGGCCGCCCTTACGCGGCGTGTGCCAGGCCATGTGCGACTTGGTCACGTCGCCCTTTCCACCCGGTTTGACGGCATAAATGTCGCCCGGTTGGCCGTTGATCACATACATGATGCCATCGCCCGGCGTCACCGTCGGCTCGCCTCGGCCGGCGAAGCTCTTACACGTCCAGAGTTGTGTTCCCTTTAACGGATCGTAACCGCTTACGGCCTTTTCGCCGTTTAGCACAAGTTCGGTCTTGTCGCCGGATTTGACCAAAACCGGCGTACTCCATCCCCCACGTTCGGGCGCGGTCCGTGGAGTGCTCCAAACGTCCTTGCCGTCTTTCTTGTTGAGCGCTACCAACGAGCCTTTTCCCGCCTCTTCGCAGTTCTGAATCACCTGATCGCCCACAATGATCGGCGAAGCGGCTGTGCCCCACATGCCCGGGAAAGTTCCCAGGTCCCGTGACCAGATCAGTTTCCCTTCCATCGTGTAGCAATGAATTCCACCCTTGCCAAAGAAGGCAACCACCCGTTCACCATCGGTTGCGCACGAGGCCGTTGCCCACCCATTTTGGGCGTGGCTGGCTTCCGGTTCACCCGTCCAGGCAACTTCGAGCCAGAGGATATCGCCCTTTTTGCGATCGACGCAGAAGACGACGCGCTTCTTGCCGTTTTCGAGTGCTGCCGTCAGGAAGATGCGATCGCCCCAGATGATTGGCGACGATTGCCCGCTGCCCGGCAGTTCCTTCTTCCAGACGATCGACTTGGCGTCCCACTTCACGGGGAGGTTCTTGTCCGACGACTGGCTATTGCCATCCGGGCCGCGATAGCGCGGCCAAGTCGGCTCCGCGGCCAAGGCCCCCAGGGTAAAGATCAACATCAGCGAAGAAGCAAACAAGTTGCGAAATGCCATAACCGACGACTCCTCGGCGAGGAAAACAGGTGGGAATCATGAACCAGATTCAACACAGCATATCAGGCCCCGGTTTCGCGAGAAAGCGCCGAATGGCATTTTTGAGAGGCACTGTTTAGCCGTGAGTCGGAGGCCTCCGGAGACTCGCGCGGACACTTTCCCATACTGACGAGTTTGTCGCGCCGCATGGGTCCCTCCGCGCGATTCTACGGAAACCCACCGAGTCGCAGCTAAACGGCCGATTCGTCGCCAAAACGGTGCATTTCTGGTTCAGCACGGATACAATTACTTTCGAATCGATTCTACGCCTCCCCCTCATTCGAGACATGTCATGGCCAGCAATCAGGGTCCGTCGTGGAAGAATCCCGGTGCGGGTGGGCAGAAGCCCGCGAACGCGTCGCGCCGACCTTGGCAGCCTTCGAATAAACAAGTGGCGGGCGGTGGGGCTATCGATCCGCGATCGCGGTTCCGTAAACGCTTGCTCGCGGCCGGGGGCACCGGGGCGATCTTAATTGGCCTCGTCATCCTGGTGATCTGGCTCTGGAAGCCGCCCAAGCAACCGGCCCTGGCGTTGATCGCGCCGGATACGACGGTGTCGCTCAGTGGGTCCGCGAACGTTTACGGTACGAACGGAGCGAAGGCGTTTGCCGAGTGGGCCGGGCAGGGGAAGGATCGGCCCCGGATCATCGGCGACGGGGTTTCCACATCGCGTGATGCGTGGAAGGCCCAGACCGCGAAGATCAACGAGAAATCGGTGATCCTCTACTTCGCCGCTCATGGGGCCGCTGACCGCGATGGTCCCTATCTGTGGATGACGCCGAACGATGCGACGAGTGTGGCCGACCTTCAAAAACTGCCGGTGAAAGAAATCCTGCAACGGCTCGCGGAACTCCCCGCCGAAAAGAACAAGTTGGTCATTTTCGACGCGACGCAAATTGCGGCGAACTGGGCGCAGGGCTTTCTTCACAATGATTTCGCGCGGGCCTTGAAGACGCTCGACGCCGAGATCGAGAAGATACCCAACCTCGTGGTGATTTGCGCCAGCGACGACGACCAACGCTCGTGGACTTCCGAGGAATGGCGGCAAACGATCTTCGGTCACTTCGTGAATCAGGGTGTTCGCGGGGCCGTGGGCAAGGATCATCCGCGCATTACGGCCGCGGTTCTCTTCGACTACCTGAAGCGTGAAGTCGGTAACTGGGCGCGGGCCAACCGCGACGCGGAACAGTCGCCGATCCTGCTGCCGACCCAATCGGGCAAGGCTCGTTCTGAAGCTTTGGAGATCGTCAGCATTGATCCGGGCGCGTATCAAGCACCCGCGGTGTCCACGGCACCCGGCAACTCGTTCAGCGTACCGGCCGACCTGAAGACTGCCTGGGAAACGGCCGACAAACTTTCTCGCGGCACGCCGCCGCCCGAGACGGCCGCGCCGCAGGTTTGGCGAACGTATCTCGATACCCTGATGCGTTGGGAACATTTCGCCCGCGCCGGCGCGGGAACGGAAGCCATCCAGCGACAAGCAGAGGCGCACGAACGCGAACTTCGCCGTAGTCTCTTCGATGCCGACCCGGCATGTCTGGCCAATTCGCTTGAAGTCGCGCCGGCTTTCGGGATCACCCTCCCAGAACTCGACGCCGGGCGTTTCCGGGAAATCTGGGATCCGCTCCCCGGCAAGA
>JAIOQJ010000028.1 GCA_021413475.1 Planctomycetota bacterium
ATGAACAATGGCCGGCGTGATGCTAGAATATCCGTGACGCATGGGAGCCTCCTTATTCAAGAAGTCGTAACCCTTGAATTTCAGCTCCCTTGCGTCATTTTTTCAAGTTGAAAGTACTGTTACGGGAGCCGGCTCGCCAAACCGATTCCAGAGAATTCATGCTACTCAGGTTCCTCGCATCATGTTGGTCGCTCTTGATCCTGGCGGGGATACTCGCCTGGGTCACGATCGCGCCGCCGTATCCGAATGAACCGCCGATCCGCAGCGACGGGCTAGGTTATCATTTCTGGACGCACGCAATTCTTCGCGGTGACTCGAACTTCGCACCCTATTATGATGGCACCGAGGAAGCGGGGCTCTATCCGGCTGACCCCGCGCGCGGTTTCTATCACAACAAATATGCACCGGGCGTCGCCATCGTCCGCTTGCCCGCGATGATCTTTTTCGCCGACACGCGGACCATTCCGGTCGTCGTTTCTAAATGGGAACATCGCCTGTCGCTGATCCTGGCCGATCTGGCTCTACTCGTCACGGCGTTCCTGATCCTGCGTTGTTGCCGACTGCTCGGCCTGCCGGCCACGAGTTCGCAGATCGCGATGCTGGCCATCGTCTTTGGCACCGGTTTGTTCCACTTTGCCACGTACGACGGCGGCTTTAGCCACGTTTACTCGGCCCTGGGCTTGACGGTTCTTTTCTTCGACGGCGTCCGTTCGCTGAAGTCGCCGGGCGCGTCGCTACCGGCAATCCGGACGTTCGTCGTCGTCTTGCTCCTGCTACTGATTCGCAACACGAACTTGGTGGCGATCGGAATCCTCACACTGGGATATGGCTGGTTCCTGTATCGGGACCGACGGCTCGATCGGCAGGCGATCGTTCGGATGTTGCTCATTGTCGCCCTGCCGGCCGCGATTGGTCTTGGGATTCAAATCTGTCTCAATTCACACGCTCACGGCCGCTTCACCGCCTCGTCGTACGGTAAGGAGAGTTTTCTCTGGGATCGGCCGATGGCGCTCTCGGTGCTGGTTTCTTCCAATCACGGGTTGCTGCTTTATTATCCCGTGCTGGTCGTCGTCCTGATCGCGGGCCTTATTCGCAAGGAAACTCGCGGCGTCACGTGTTGGTTCGCATTGCTGCTGGCCGCGTACGTGATTCTCTACGGCTACTGGCACTGCTGGTGGCTGGGAGGATCGTACGGGCATCGCGGCGAAGTCGAACTGATGCCGTTCGCGATCCCGATCCTGGCGGCCTGTCTGGCGCGAGCGCATGGAGCGGCCAAGATCATGCTGCTCGCGGTGATCGTGCTATCGGTGGTCGTGGCGCTCGTCTTCCTGCATGGCTACTGGGAAGGGACGCTGCCGTTTGAATTCGTGACGTGGAAAGACTATTTTGATCATCTCACGGGGAAGTATTTGTTGGTGTGTCCCTGACACAACGGTCGGGTGACAATTCAATTGTCGAAAGGAAGATCTTATGCGCTCTCTCGTCCTGCTGGGGATGCTCGCCTTTCTCAGCGTCGCTTGCAACAGGAATGAAGGCACGCCGGTTTCGGCACCTTCTCCCGCGGACCGAGGAGACAAGGTCGACACGCAAGCCAGCACCTCGATTCTCAAGTGGTGCGAAGTCGGCACCACCTGGACGTACGAGGTCAAGTCCTTTCGGACTGAGTTGGGCAAGACGACCGAAATTGTCAGCAAAATCACCAAGAAGGCGGTCCGCAAGGAAACGATCAATAACATTCCGTGTGTCGTGATCGAGGGGACGTCATCCGATTCTCCAGGCACTTTCACGGAATACATTGGCCAGGGTCCCGATGGACTCTACATCTCACCGCGTGCTGGGTCCAAGGAACTGATTCTGCTTTGGAAGACAATCTCGAAGCCGGGCGATACCTGGCCGGTCAAATATCCCGCCCTGTTCGAAGGCGGCGATCTGATTGCCGGCACCGCGAAGCACCTCGAGGTGGCAACGGTGACCACGCCCCGCGCCATCGCGGCCGTTTCGCCATTCGAAATCACCGTCCAAAAAGAGATCGTGCCCGGCATCGTCAAGAAAGAGACCGCGATTTATTATCTCAGCTTCGGCACGGGGTTCGAGATGATCAAACGAGAAAGTGATGGGAAACCGACTGAGATCCAATCACTGGAGAAATATAGCAAGGCGGAGTAAGTTGGCGAGCCTGGAGCGTAATGGGCCGGAGGATTCAGCGGAAATCCTCCGGCCCATTACGCTCCGCTCGACTTCGAGTTCGGCTCAATACGCACCCTTCCCCGACAACACCGCGGGTATCGTCATCACCATCAACCTCAGGTCGAGCCAGAAGCTCTGTTCGCGGATGTAGCGGAGGTCGAGTTCGACTTGTTGCTGGAAGTCGAGGTCGGCTCGGCCGCTGACTTGCCAGATGCAGGTCAGGCCAGGCACGGCACCAAGACGGCGGCGTTCGTGCGAGTTGTATTTGAGTACCTCGGAAACGACGGCGGGGCGCGGGCCCACCAGCGTCATCTCCCCCTTCAAGACATTCCACAGCTGCGGAAGTTCGTCGAGGCTAGTCTTACGGAGGATGCGGCCGATCCACGTCACGCGCGGGTCGCGGCACATCTTGAACGTGATCGAGTTCGAGTGCTTGTTCTGCTTCATCAATTCGGTCTTCAAGGCCTCGGCATTCTTCACCATTGAGCGAAACTTGAAGAAGTCGAACTCAACACCGTTCCAGCCGACACGCTTCTGGCGGAAGAAAACCGTGCCTCCGTCGGTCAACTTGATGAGCAACGAGAGTAACAAGAAGAGTGGTGCGAATAGGACGATCATCGTGCCAGAGACGATGACGTCGAAGGCTCGTTTCGCCGCCATGAAGGCGGCAGACGGCATCACCGCGGAATGCACGTAGACCGGCAGCATCCGTATGCCGGTGGGTACATGGCGCGTGAGTGAGGGGGGCAGTAAAAGCGTTTGCATGCGCTTGGTCCAACTCCTTAAGCCACCAAAACTTTACTTGCCTGGGAGGGTCGCGGTCCCCAATCATCCAAACCGGGAACCGACCGCGGGAAGGCAAGTCACGGAACGAAACTTGTCAGGGGACTGAGTTTCGTTCCGTTCGAATCCATTTTCGTTCAGGTGCAATCATCAGTTTCAAATAAATCGGCACTTTCCACAAGACGTAAATAGGCAGCAGAAAGAGAATTTTCGGAGAGAGCAATTTTCTCCCGAATTTCCCCCAAACCGCCAAAATACCCAAAACTCCGCCTATTGTCCCAATTCCGAGAATCCACAAGGGAAGTGGTGAGCCTCCACTCAGATTCCACGCGAAACAAATTAACACTAGTACAGTAATTCCGATGAACAAGAGCGAGAGCGGAGGCACCGCCAGCTCACAAGCCAGGGCCAACAAACGCGGCTTCAGTCTTACGAGACCCGCCAACAACAAGCGCGGGACTTGCGACAGAAGCGTTGCCATGTGTCCATGTTCCCAGCGCGTCCGACGTTTGCCCGCCGCCTCGATATTGGGGGCATCCGACGAATCGAAACGGGCATCCGGACAGAAGCGGGCGGGATGCCCTGCAATGGCCAGGTCGATGCCGAGTTTCATGTCCTCGACGATGTTCCCGGTGCCAAGCTCCGCCTTGCGAATGACGGCCCACGGGAAGGCCATGCCGCTGCCGGTCAACAGGCAGGGCAGACCCAGCCGGTGCAATCCGAGCGGGCGGACCAAGTTCTTGAACGTCAGCGCGAAGGCCGACCATTGTTCGCGCGGCCCGCGTGATTGCGGGGCATCGGTGAAGACGCCTTGCACGGGGCCGTGGCAACGAGCGGACTCGCGAACCACCCGCTCCAGAGCTTCGGGATGAGCGTGCGTGTCGGCATCGATCAAAACCACGATTTCCGGGGGATTCGCAGCCAGATGTTCCAGTCCGAAGGCCAGGGCGTAACCTTTGCCGCGTCGCTCGGCATCGGTGCGTTCGATCGCTTCGGCACCGGCTCCACGGGCACGTTGGGCCGTCTCGTCCGAGCAGTTGTCGGCGATGACGACGATCCGATCGCCAGCGCGTACTTGGTCACGCAAAGCACCAGTCGTGGCCGCGATTCCTTGTTCTTCATTGTGGGCGGGAATCAGAATTGCGCATGGCGGACGAGGAACGGTTTTATCAAGTTGACGGACCGAGCGGGGCAAGAGAGCCATCAGCGACTCGACAAAAATCACCACGACCGGTGCAATCGCAATGCACGCCAAGCCGATCAAGATCCAGTCGCCCAGAGAGAGCACGAATATCACCTCTTCAGATCGCTCATTCATCAAGCGAATGAGCGACTTACGGTTAAAAAAATCATCGACTCGAACCGACCAAATGAAGTGGTCGTGTTTCGATGTACCGTGGCCAAGAACCCGATGGTTCGACTGAAGAGAGTTCGTTCCGGTACTGTATAACTATAAAGAACGCTTTACGACCGATGCAAACGGAATTATCGGAGGAATCGGAAAAAGGCGTACGATCGGCTTATTTAATCGGATCGTTTTACGCAGAATAATACGCTTCACCAGTATAACAGGAACTTAGGGGTCAGGGGCGAGGGGTCAGGGGTCAGGAATTTCGCGTCCGGCAGTAGTTCCGGAGCGACTTGGAACACGAAGATATGAGCGAGCGCGTCGAGCCTATCTGGGTCTGGGGCCTGCCTTTGATGCCGTACACGCTCGCGGAGTCATTGGAACGGATAGCTCAGCTGATTAAAGAACGGCAGCCGAACTTCATCATCACCGCTAACCTTCACTACGCGATGATCACCGATGCCGATCGGCGATTGAGAGAGCTGAATGCGAAGGCAGCGTTTATCCTCGCGGATGGAATGCCGCTGGTCTGGGCGTCGCGGTTGATGAAACGGAGATTGCCGGAACGGGTGGCCGGGTCAGATCTCGTTTGGAAGGTTTGCGAGCAAGGTGCCAAACTCGGGCATCGAGTCTTCTTGTTGGGCGGAGCCCCCGGCATCGCCGACGCGGCTGCCGAGACTTTGCGAACTCGCTATCCAGGGCTAGTCATTGCGGGCACCGTTTGCCCGCCGTTTCGGGAACTGTCGGCAGAGGAAGAGACGGCGCTCATTGAACAAATCCGATCGAGTGGTGCGGACATTCTGCTGCTTGCACTCGGTCAACCAAAAGGAGAGTTGTGGACGGCCCGCACCTATGAAAGATTGGGTGTGCCGATCTGCCTGCAAATCGGCGCGTCGCTCGACTTCGTGGCTGGGAAAGTGAAACGGGCACCGCGTTGGGTGCAGAAGATCGGCCTGGAATGGCTCTACCGCTTGCTTCAAGAGCCACGCCGACTTCTCGGCCGCTATCTGAGCAACATCGTGTTTCTGCTTCGGATGGTTTGCGGCGGCACACGTCGCTGGGGGCGTGTCCGCAAACTCGATTAGCCCGAGTCATGTTCACCGCTCAAGCAAACGTGCCATGCCCACCGCTTTGGGTGGGCATGTGCATGTCTGCGGTGGACATGGCACTCGGCAACCTCGAACGAACGCGACAGATAGATAGGAATGCCTGATGAAGCGATCAACTGCTCTCCTCGCGATGCTATTCCTCGCCGCATCGGCACGTGCCGAGACTTCTCAAGAGGTATTCGAAAGACGCATCCTGCCGATCTTCAAGTCGCCGAGTCCGTCGAGCTGCGTCCAGTGCCACCTGGCGGCGGTCGATCTGAAGAATTACATTCTCCCCTCGCATCGCGACACATTTTTATCGTTGCGCGATCAGGGGTTGATCGATCTCGACAATATCGAGAAGTCGAAGATCCTCGGGTTGATCGAGCGCGGGAAGTCCGACAAATCAAAGGGGGCCGTCGTCCACCAAGAGAATCGCGTGAAGGAATTCGACGCATTCGTCTCCTGGTTGAAAGCAAGCGCCGCCGACCCCGCTCTACGGAACGCTCCCAAACTCAAGCCCGAGGAACTGGCCAAGCCGCCGCGACCGGTCGAGGTCATCCGCCACGCCCGCAAGGATCGTCTGCTCGAATCGTTCGAGAACAACGTCTGGTCGATGCGTTTCCGCTGCATGAATTGTCACAACGAAGGGACGCCGCAGAACCAGAAATTGGTGGCTGAATTCGGGGAACGCGTTGCCTGGTTCAGGAAAGCTGGGCCCGAAGCAACGCTCGACTACTTGCGGTCAAGCAAGCTCATCGACCTGAAAAACCCGGAGAAGAGTCTGCTCCTCCTCAAGCCGCTCAACATTGAGAAGCACAAGGGAGGCGTGAAATTCGAGGTCGGCGATCAGGGCTACAAGGCCTATCGGACGTTCCTGGAAGATTACGCCCGCATCATGGCCGACGAATACAAGACCGCCGCTGGGTTGCCGGCAATGTCATCGTTCGCCACCTTCGGCACGGATCGCTGGATCAAATTGACCAAGACTCCGGACGCCTGGGGCGACAAGTTCCTGACCGTCCGCATCTTCGCCTGGGACGAGAAGGCGAACGCCTGGGAAAAGGATCCGATCGCCAGCACCGATCGCCGCGTCTTCGGCAAGGGTAAGCTCTGGCAGCACAACCTGACGCTCATGGCCGCGAAGGATTCCGATCGTGCGAAGCGCTGGAAGACGGGCAATGCCGCGCTTCCCAAGGGGAAGTATCTGGTCAAAGTCTACATTGACCAGACGGGTAAGTTGGTAGGCGACTGGAAAAAAGAACTGACCGGCGACGACTTCGCCGGTCAGATCGAAATCACTTCGGATTGGAAGGAAGGTTACGGGGCGATGACGTCGATCGATGCGACGGGCATCTGCAAATAAAAGCGCATCCCTATCCGCCCCCTGGAGGATCTCATAAGCGGAGCGAAACACTAACAGCCAATCCGGTTGCGGAGCAACCGGACTACTTCATACTACGGCACCACCGCGAAATTCCGGTCAATTCGGCTCGTGTTGCCTTGCCGATCCTTGACCATCACCGTCAGTTTTCCATTCGGGAGTTGCCCGAGCGGCTTCGCGAGTTTCCATTCCCAGACTCCCTGCGTCTTTGTCTGGAACTTGGCCGCCAGGTTCTGCCCAGCGGGGACGCCATCGATTTCGAAGTCGGCAACCACCCGGAAGCTCTCCAGATCGAGACCCGTATATGCATCGGCCATGCCGATCAGGATTCGCGATAGCGGGGCGTTGGTTCCGGCACTCGGATAAGTGAGCGTCAGCGTCGGCCGTAGGTCGTCGCCGAACCAGCCGAGGCTTCGGCCCGGTTTCGCGGCATTGTAATTCGGATCGAGTTCGATCGGACAACCGAGGTCGATCCAGCGGACGATGGTGCGGCGATCTTCATCGGTCAGCGGTTTCACCTTGCCCGCTTTGACCGCCTCGGCCGGCGGCATCTGGCTTCCCACGTAATCGATGTCGACCACATTGTCGCGGATCCAGTAGGCGAGCTTCTGAGCGTCGTTATAGTCGAGTTTCTCGATCGGTTTCCCCTTCAGATGCAGGGTTTTCGGATCATTGCGGTCGGTCAGGCTGGGGAAATCGTCGTTGCTCGCGCCGTCGGTGCGATGGCCGAAGATCTTCCAGACCAACAGGCTCCGCCGCGACTGGAGCTTGCGGACATAGCGCGAGGCCGAGTCGCCGCTCAGGCCGGGTTCGCGCGGCTTGTAGCGCTCGGTCCCGGCCGCCAAGCGGAAGTAGGTCATTGGCACCTGCACATCCGGTCCTGCATCGTGGCCGAAGGCGTTGAGCTTCTGCTTGGCATCGTCGTCGAGCACCAGGCCACCCGCGGGTTTCTCCGAATTATGGCAGGCGACGCAGCTTCGCTCAAAGATCGGCCGGATGTCGCGGAAGTACTCAACGTTGTGCATGCCCGGTGCTATTCGCAAGCCCGTCGTGTCGCCCTTGTCCCATTTCTTGCCGGACTTGTCGTTCTCCTTGGAGGTCAGCAACGGCACTTCTTTCGTCAAATCGAAGAGATTGTAATCGGCCCTGGATGCCAGCGTCGATTTGAATTCGGTCGGCTTCTGGCTATGGGCATGGCAGCCGCCGCAATCGGTGCGGATTTCGCCGGGACGAAGTTGGTGCCAGGTCTGGGCCATGTTCAACACCATGCCATTCTTGTCGATGGTCTGGAACGTGAATGGCATGTCGGCCGGTATCTTGGCGAGGAAGCTGGTGTCCGGATTGCCGTCGGGATCGAGCGGTTGATTATCGCCCCTGAATTTGCGGACCGGAATCTCGCCGAGAATGCGCAACCGTTCCATCGCGTGATTGCCGAAGAGCGGAGCCCCCTTGTTGCCGCGAATATCAGTGCGCGGCTCCTGGGCCACAATGCGAATGGCATGGATGTCGCTGTTCTCGTAGAGACCCGCGTCGGCCCCTTGCAGGCCCCAATTAAGATTCAACCGCTTCGGATCGCTCGGCACGGCCGTGACGCTTCCTTCGGGAATCTTGCCGCCCGGAGCGCTCTCGCGTTTGTACATGCTCGACGTGCCGATCAAACCGTACGGCGTCCCTTCCGGCAAGTGCGGCGAGGCTTTGCCGTCGTTCTTGTGAATCAGCTTTTTCGGTTCATCGACTCCGAAGAGCCGCTTGTAGGAAACCAGCGGGCGCGGCCATTGTTCGTTGAACTTGGGGTCGTTCTTGATCAGGAGCATTTTGGCCGGCTCGTCGATCGGCTTGCCGTCCTTGATGAGGTAGATGCCGCTATCGATGAACGGATAGTAGTTGTACTGGTGGTTGGCGGGCCCCGAGGTCCAGGCCGTCAGCAGGTGATTGTCGGGCACGCCGCACGGATGCGTGACTTTGCCCATCGCCTTCGGATAACTTTCGCCGCCGTGAACGCGGGCTTTGACCTGTTCCCCGGGGATCGACGATGGGGCCGGTCCATCGAAACCGTGGGTGAACTGCGTCAGCACTTGCATTCCATACGGCGTGAACGGCATGCGGAACTGGCCCCGATTGCCGTAGCGAGGGACGGAATTGCCCGGGTCGGCCAGGTTACCGGAAGCGAACGCGGGCGTCCCTTCCGGCGGTTTCGGCGGCAGCTTGAAGTAGGTGCCGAAACCGCTGTTGTTCAGGTTGTAGTATTCCTCGACGATCATGGTCTCGTCGGAAAGCTGGGCCTGGAAATGGAACCCGCTCGGTGCTCCGCCGGTGGCGAAAGCACTGACGACCGGGCCCCAGTTGGTGCCGTCCGGATGGATGCTCCAGATGGCCCACAGGATCGAATTGTGCTGGCCGTGCGATTCGAGCGTGCTGAAGAGCAGCCGGCCGTCTTTCAGGATCACGGGGTGCAACGCGCAGGCGACATTGAGGAAGCCAATCTGTTCTAAGTTGGCTCCGTTGTCGTCCATCGTGAACAATTGGAGCGTGATCCGCGGATAGCCGCGCGGCGGCACGTAGGCGTTGCGGTTGCTGGTGAACGCGATCTTTCCGCCGGGAATCGGGCAAGGCCCGAGATTGTAGACGCCGTAGCCCAGCGCAGTTTTGCCCGGCTCCGATTTGCGGATATCCGATGCCCAGTTCGCCGCCCCGGTGTTGGGCGTGAAGGTCTGATCGGTCAGCTTCACGGCCTTGCGCGATGTGACGTGGAGCTTCCAGATGTCGCTCCCCGAGTGCTTGGCATCGATGAACTTGACGTAATAGACCGACTCGCCGTCGAAGGAAACGTACGGGTCCATCACCGAGCCATCCTTGCCGGACACCAGCATTTCCTCCGAGCCGTCCGGATGCAACAACATTAAGTCGGCCCCCGGCTCCATCCGCGTCGGATCGGAAAAGTCGGCCCACTTGGTTCGCTGCTCGTCGCCGTGCCGTGGGGCACGGACGTAAACGATGTCGTAGTCGTACTTCACCGTCTTGTCGGTCGAGATATGTGGTGGCACGATGTTCAGCGTGGGCGGCGGATCTTTCTTCGGTTGCGCCGTTGCGGTGAAGGCGAAAAGCAAAAGAATGGAGAGTGCGGAGAGCTTCATGAGAGTGGACCCTGGCCAGGGAGCGAGGAGGGAGGTAGCTGTAGCGGAAACCAGCCAGGGGCAATCATAATTTCAGACGGGTGGAATATACAAACAAATTTTCGACGCTGTTCGTCAAAAGTGATTCAAACTATCCGTTCCGTTTCTCGCGAAGGCGGCGAGGGAGGCGATCCGTCCAATTCGCGCATGCAGATCATTTCCCGCGAATCTCGCGTAACTGTCGATCGACCTCCGCTTCTCCCAGTTGCCAATCGGTGTTGGGGGTGAAGTCGTTGCGCAACGTTCGGTACTGATTCTTGGCCTCGTCGAATGCCGCGATCGCGAGACGGCGATGGGTTTCCGGGAGATCGCCTGATTCCGCGAGTGCGCGGTACAGATTCCCTTTGCTTGCCCAGGCATCGGCCAGTGCATGGCGATGGCGTGGATCGCCCGGATACTTCGTCGTCAGTTCGAGTTCCAGCGCAATCTCGAGATCTTGGGCCGGCAGCCAGGAACGGTTGGCCTTGGCGGACTGGGCGTAAGCCAGCCGCGATTCGAGGGCGATTCGTTCGCGCCGCCAGGGAACGTGGACCGGGTCGAGAGCAAGAATTCCATCGAGCGAATTGGCCGCTGTTTCAAATTGAACCCGGGCGGCCGCGGCATGTTCGCGCGGCAAGATGTTTCGATCGGCCAGTTCCAAGTAAAGGGACCCTTCCCGGGAGCGCAGCTTGGCCAGTGATTCGATCCATTCCACGTTTTGAGGGTCTTGAATCGTGAGAGAGTCGGTCTCCGCCTGTAATTCTCGATTCAAGGCAATCTCGCGCCGGATGGCGGGTCCATCGCGTTCATTGCCTGGGGCCGTGCCTTGCAATCCGAGCCGGCAACGCAGCACCAGTCGCTTCCAGGCAGGATTGCGGGGATCGCTCTCGGCAAGGCCGCGGGCCAATTCGAGGTTGTCATGAAAGAGTTTCCGCGACTGTTCGAATTTGCCCTGAGTCATCAGGACTTTGGCCCATGCCGCGCGGGCGTCGATGAGCATGCCCTTCCAGGCCAATTGATCTGGGTCTAGTCGCACGGCTGGCTCAAGAACTCGAATGGCCCCTTGAAATAGACGGTTGGCTTCGGCCGATTCATTGAAACGCAGGTGCCATTTGCCCAGTCGGTCGAGCATCACCGATAGATCGACCGACCATTCGGGAAGTGCCCCGTTCGCGAGGGCGGCCTGCTCGGCCAACTCAATCGCTTCTTCGTGCAGAGTTCGGGCCGTCGCGTCGTCGCCGCGGGTTTCCTTGACCAATGCCAGGAGGGATCGTGTCGAAGCGACGGCCATTTTCCGGCGGAGTTCGCTCGGCGCGGCGGCCGAAAGCTGTTCCTCCAATCGCAACGCCTGCTGGAATTGCTCCTCCGCTTCCACCAATCGCCCCTGAACCAGCAGTGTTCGGCCGAGGGTTTCGCGAGCATGAGCGAGATTGGTGCTGTCGGCCGTGTCGTTCGGGCGTTCCTTTAGGTTCCGTTCCAGGAGGCTGATCGCGTCGGTCGCCGACGCCATCGCTTTCGACGATCGATTCAGGTCGAGATAGAGCCCGGCAAAAAGCATGTGCATCCGCCCCTTGGCCGAACGGACGGCGAGGGAATTCTCCTCTTTCTGAAGGACATCGTAAGCGGTCGATGCCTGGTCGAGCATCTGTTCGGCGATGGCGGATTGCGAGCCGATCAACGGCCGGGCTCCGGTCACCACTTCGCTAACAAGCCTGTCGTTCGCCAGCAGGGTATTTTCGAAGTTGCGTGTTGCCTGATCTCTCTCGGTCCGCAATTGGGAAAATTGCATCGCCGTGCCGACCACGAGCGTCGCAAGCAAGGCAAACGCCAGAAGCAGACCGAGAGTCGCGAACGGTCGCCTTCGCACCCAGCGTAAGATCTTCCGCGTGCTACTGCGCGGTCGTGCCAGGATTGGTTTGTCTTCGAGGAATCGGAGCAGGTCTTCCGCCACGGCGTCGGCACTTGAATAACGCGTGCCAGGTTTTTTTCGGAGGCACGTCAAGCAGATGGTTTCCAGATCCTTGGGAATCCGACGGGAAAGCTGGCGCGGCGGAGTCGGTTCTTCGGAAATCACTTGGCGAAGCATCGTGGGACGATCGTCGCCGAGAAACGGCGGCCGGCCCGTGAGGAGCCGATAGAGGATGGCCCCGAGCGAGTAGACATCCGCCAAATGCGAGACGCTCGTGGCATTCCCGGCTGCTTGTTCAGGTGATAGATAGCTTGGCGTGCCGATGACGTCGCCGGGACGAGCCGATCCTTCGCTGGAGTGTAGCTGGGACAGACCGAAGTCGGCGATCTTCGGGTAGCGCATGTCGGCCGTGGTATCATCGTGCGAAATCGCCGATGCACCACGCACGACATGCGTGCGAATCATGGGCATGAGGATATTGGCGGGCTTCAGGTCGCCGTGAATAATGCCATGCCGGTGAGCGTAGTGAACGGCCCGAGCCAGTGAGACGAGTAGTTCGGCGGCTTCGCGGGGCGGTAACGGCCGATCGATGATCCGCTCCGCGAGCGTGCCGCCTTCCACGTATTCGAACACCAGCACGGGTCGGCCGTCGATGTGTTCGATCGCGTGCAAGGCGGCGATATTCGGATGCCGCAACTGGACAATGGCCTCGCCTTCGGTACGCAAGCGGGCGAGAGTGCTCCAGGAAACCGTGCCGTTCTTCGATATTTTCAACGCGACGAGACGTTCGGGATGCTCTTGCCGGGCGAGATAGACGAGGCCAAATCCATCGCGACCGAGTTCACGCAGAATGACGTATCCTGGCAAATGCGGAAAGGGAGAAACGGCGTGGACGCCCACATCGGATCGGGGTCCCGCCGTGAGTGGTTCCTCGGGAGTTTTGCTGAAAGCAGAGTCGGACATGACATCCCGGGCATGAAACAAGAAGTTAGCCCGAGATCCATCTTACCGTATTCGATACCGGCTGGCGAGCGTCGAGACAGGCGAGCCCGTTACGCAAACAATTCCGTGATCAACTTCTCGCCCTTATCAACCGTGCGGATGGGCCGGCCGTTGGGGGTGGTGATCGATTTGGTGTAATCGATGCCGAGGATCTTGCAGACGGTGGCCATGAAATCGATGACGCTGATCGGCCGTTCGCGAACCGTCGCGCCTTCGCCATCGGTCTGGCCGATGGTTTGGCCGCCGCGGATGCCGCCGCCGAACATGGCTGTCGTCCAGGCGCGGGCGTAATGATCGCGGCCGCCGTCGCGGCCGAGGCGGGGAGAGCGGCCGAATTCGCCCATCCAAATAATCAGGGTGCTGTCCAGAAGGCCGCGATCGGTCAGTTCCTGGATTAATGACGACAGCCCGCGATCGACCTGCGTCATCAAGTTCTTGCTTTCTTCGGCGACTTTGCGTTCATGGGTGTCCCAGTTGGCGAGATAAATTTCCACGAACGGAACATGTGCC
>JAIOQJ010000610.1 GCA_021413475.1 Planctomycetota bacterium
TATCTCCCATGCCCGTCAGTTCTTGGGCGCAAATACTTGCCGCCATCCAGCATGGCCAGCGTGCTCTTCGTCGCGGCGGGGTCGTTGCCCGACCGAACAACTTCGACGACCGTTTTAACGTCCTCGGCCGTGAGCTTGCCGTGGCTTCGTAACATCGATCGCAGTTGTTGAAAAGCCCGTTCCACCATGGAGACGGCTTCGTCCGAACCGTCAATCTGGACGGTATCGCCGCGCGCGACCAGGCGAACGCCCAGGCCGTCGCGAACCAGTTTCAGGAACTGATCGCGCGGCCCGAATAGAAGCACGACCTCCTCGCGGCTGTCGAGAACCAGGTTCCGGGAGATTGTCGGTTGGTCGCTCATGAAGGATCTCGTTTTTGAATCGAAACACAAAGCCCCGAGGCGATCGCGCCGTTAACCCGACGCGCCAGCGAGGGATGCAGGATTCCCTCGAAATTGCAGATCACTCAGCTACGACAGTTCATCATCGTGCTCGGGCCATTCTTCATAATCACTGTTGTAAAGTTCCCGAGCGATTCCCACGATAAATGCCTCTAACTCGTCTTCGTCTACAGGTTCCCGATACTTGCAAATGCGAAATTTGCGGATTTTATCTTCGTAACTCAGTTGTGCGATTAGCCGGCGAAGGCCCTTCGGTAACCGGCGACCAGTATCCATCCGCGACCTCCATTCTCTTAGACGAACAAGCACTAACACCACACAAACCACACATACGCCACCGGGGCCGCGAACAATAACGAATCGATCACATCCAGCACCCCGCCGAAGCCCGGCACCGCTGCGGAAGCGTCTTTCGTTTGGCGGTCTCGCTTCAGCAGCGACTCTGCCAAATCGCCCAGCATTCCCGCGATGCCGACGGTCAGGCCAAATCCCACGGCCTGCATCATACTCTTAAAAACCGGACCGAGGGAATGAATCGCGATGGCGGTGACAATCGCCATCAAAAGGCCGCCAACTGCTCCCTGCCAGGTCTTCTTCGGGCTCAACAGCGGCGTCATGTGATTTCGACCGAGCACACCGCCGGTGAGATACTTGCCCGTGAAGAAGGCCCCGATATCGCAACATTTCGGCACGAATACCGTCAGGGCCAGAGCCAGCGTCGCATGTTCCGGCCGCCAGCGCAATTGCAGGAAGAAACTCGGCAGCACCCCCAGATAGAAGACGACCAGCAACGTCTGGCTGATCCGCTCGACGATCCGATCGGGCCCGCGAAAAGTCGCCATTTCGACCGCGAACGCGGCCAGCCCGCTCAGGACGAACAGGTGGCCGATCAGATGCCAGCCGTCGATAGGGAAGAGAAGCCCCGCGGCACGCAGAGGTTCATGCCAATTGGCGAATAAAATGGCCAACACGCCAGCGAGACAGACTCGAAGCGACGGCCGGCTGGCGGAATCGAGCATGCCAACCAGTTCGCGAACACCGAGCAAACACGCAACGCTCGTGGCGAGAAATAAGCATGGGAACCAGGGCGCGAACCAGCGTTCCTCGAAGAGGATCAGCCCGACCAGGGCAATCAGCAGCGTTCCCATCCATAACCGCGTTCGCAGCATGAAGAGAGACTTTCCGATCACGAAGGGAGATTAACCAACCCGCCAAATCGGCGGACGCGATGGGCGTAATCCCGAAAGGCCTGATACAAAAGGGCGCGGTCGAAATCGGGCCAGCAACTCGGCGTGACCCAGATTTCCGCGTAGGAAATCTGCCAGAGGAGGTAGTTCGACACCCGCATTTCCCCGGCCGTGCGGATGAGCAAATCGGGGTCGGGCATCCCCGCCGTATAGAGATGATCGCTGACCGTCACCTCGTCAATGTCGTCGATGGCTAGTTCGCCCTTGGCCACCTTGGCGGCAATCGCCTGCACCGCGTCGAGGATCTCGCCCCGGCCGCCGTAGTTGATGGCCAAGGCCAGGGTCATGCCGGTGTTCTGTTTGCTCAGCCGGATCGTTTCATCGATCTCGCGAAGCACCGCCTCGGGCAAACCCTGCCGGCGGCCGATGACGGTAAAGCGGATGTTCTGCCGCAGAATTTCTCCGCGTTCCTCGACGAGATACTGCTGGAGCAGGGTCATCAGGAAGTCGAGTTCGGTTTGCGGCCGTTTCCAGTTTTCGGAACTCAGGCAGTAAAGGGTCAGTTGTTCCAGACCGAGTTTGCAGCATTCTTCAACAGTCGAGCGGACGCTGACGACGCCTTGCAAATGCCCTTCGATCCGCTCCTTGCCGCGTTCCTGAGCCCAACGGCCGTTGCCGTCCATAATGATCGCGACATGCTTGGGCAACCGCGAGGCTTCAAGGCCAAGTTCGGCCAGAGCGGCCGGGTCGGGGATGATGGGCGCGGAAGCGATCGTCATCAATGCGATTCCCTTCTTCCCGAAATTTCGGCGACTGCGGCCCGAGCCGGAACCAAATCAAATACATTTGAACCACAGAGACACAGAAGCACAGAGAAAACAAGAAGAGAAGAAAGGGCGAGAAAAGGCATTTCTTGAAATAGAATCTAGTTCCCACGCGACCCTGACGCTCAAAGTAACCGAATTCTGTTTTGCTGTTTCCCTATTTCTCTTCTCTTCTCTGTGTTTCTGTGTCTCTGTGGTTCAACTGTCTTCGTTTTCGGTTTCGGCTCGCCCGGCCTGTGTCTCTGTGGTTCAATTCTTAATTCTACAGGATGATTGATTGCTCGCGATCGGGACCGACCGAGGTCAGCATCACGCGCAGGCCGATCAACTCGGAGATCCGCTCGACATAGCGCATCGCTTCCTTCGGCAGATCGCTCTTTTTGCGGGCTTTCGTGAGGTCCATTTCCCAGCCGGGGAGCGTCTCGTAGACGGGAGTGCAGCGTTCAAGCAAGTAGGCATCGCTGGGGAATCCATCGATCGGCTTGCCGTCCATCGTGTAGCCGGTGCAGATCTTCAGTTCCTTCAGTCCGCTGAGCACATCGAGAAGCATGACGGTCACTTCATCGACCCCGGCCAGCGCGGAGGTGTAGCGCACGGCCACGGCATCGAACCAGCCGACGCGGCGGGGCCGACCCGTCACGGTGCCATATTCCCGGCCGATCTTGCGAATCCGCTCGCCGATGCCCGTCGGGCCATCGTCGAGTTCCGTGGGGAAAGGCCCCTTGCCGACGCGGGTGGTGTACGCCTTCACGACGCCGATGATCTTGGTCACGTTCCGCGTCGGCACGCCGCTGCCGTTCCAGATGCCGCCCGGCAGACTGTTCGAACTGGTGACGTAGGGGTAAGTGCCATGATCGATGTCGAGCAAGCTCCCCTGGGCCGCTTCGAAAACGATCTTCTTGCCGGCCTTGATGCTCTCGTGCAAGAGCTTGGCCGTGTCGGTGACGTGCGGCTTCAGGGCCTCGGCATATTTCAGATACTCGTCGCAAAGTTCGTCGGGATTGAACTGCTTCGGATTGTTCGCCCCGTTGGCCAGAGCGGCGATGATGCGATTCTTGCGGGGTACAATCGTCCGCAGGCGCTCACGAAGCCGTTCCGGATGCAGCAATTCCCCCATGCGGATGCCGCCGGTCCGGCCGACCTTGTCCTGATAACAAGGCCCGATGCCGCGGCCCGTGGTGCCGATCGCCCCGCCGCCTTCTTGTTCGATGACGCGTTCTTCTTCCATGTGATAAGGGAAGATGACGTGGCAATGATCGCTCACCGCCAGGTTGGTGCCGACGGTGATTCCCGCCTCGCGGAGATTCTTGATTTCTTCCAGCAATCGCGGCGGATAAACGACCAGGCCGTTGCCGATCACGGAACGAAGATGCGGCTTCAGAATTCCCGTGGGCAACAACGATAGTTTGAAGGTGCGATCCCCCCAGACAATCGTATGCCCCGCGTTGGCCCCGCCATTGTAACGGACCACGAGATCGTGATCGTTGCCGAGCAGATCGACGATCTTGCCCTTCGCTTCATCACCCCACTGCAAACCGACGACGCAAGTACACGACATGGCGGCCTTTTTTACGTAAAGTCGAGCGAAAACGCCCCGACTTGGAGATCGATGCCAAACCTAATTCAAGCTAAGGGAGGCGGTTGGGAGCGTCAAGGGGAGGGGGGATTGAGCGACGGAGCCGGCGAGCCGGGTTGCGTAAGCTCCCGGAGGAATTTTGGGTGACGGCGTGACAGAGAACTCCGGCCCCTCACGGGAGCCGGCTCGCCTAGCAGAGAAGCCGAACGACAAAGCCAGCAGCGGGGGCCGCCGAGTGACCTTGAACACTGAGAGACCGGCATGCGGCCGCCGTCGGCGTGCAGCAACTTGTTCTGCAATTACTCACCCGGATCGGGGACGAGACGCGCGTAGAAGTCGGCCACCGAGGTTGCGACTGGCTCGACTGAGTCGTCACCGACTTCCCTCTCGTGGTCCCACCAGACCACCTGCCCGGCTCGTGAGCCTGACAACATCAGGCAGTAGAAGTTACCTCCCCAATCCGAAGCAAACGGCAAAGCGCCGGCTGGAAGAACATCGCCGACGCGAGCATACAATCGGTCCAGTTGTTCGTATGCGCCTCTGTCATCGTCTAAAGAGTAGGTTGTGCGGACGTCCCATATTCGGGTCTCACTTCGAACTGCCACATCGCCCTCGTCGATAGGCTCACGATGCTCCAAGGTCGCTACGAAGTCTCCTGGTAATGCCGCGCCAAGTCGCGACTCCAACTTTTTCAATCTCTGTGCGTCGAGCTTCGCCACGATACGAATCCTCGCAACTTGCCGAACGATATGGATAAACTGCCGGGGCCGCCTGTAGGACTTCATGCCGCGCGAAACCAGGATGGCGGCCCCGGTCAGCTTTATCCGCTGGTTCGCAATCAAATCGCCGACTGGATGTTGTGCTGGTGCCGCTCTCCACGAAACCATGCCTCAACCTGAGGCAGCAGCGCCTTCACCGCCCTGGCCGCAGAATCGCATGCCTTATCGGCGCCGGTGTCGTAACGAAACCATTGTTCGCCGTCCGGACGCGGCCCCGTCGCCAAGCGTGCGACGCCGCCCAAATCGTGAGCCGTCAGTTTCGCGGCGGGCACCCTTTCTCCCCACGGGAAAACAAACTCCTCAGCCGGCCCGTCCGCGAGTACGACGACGAAACCGCCGCCATACTTGTCGAATTGAAAGGTTACGCAATCCGTCTTGGACGGCCCCAGTCGCCGAAAATGCGGAAATGAACCGGTAAAGCCGCTTTCTCGCAGGCTCGGCTCGACCTCCGACTTGAGAGCCGCGATCATTTCCCTGCGGTCCGGAACCGGCAACGGCACTTGCGATGCTTTCCAGGCTCGAAACTTTGCCTTCTTGTC